>JBEPXK010000747.1:0-2144 GCA_041641915.1 Planctomycetota bacterium | reverse complement strand
CGGATCGGCTGCGCCGATTCTATCCGCCCACCATCCCTCTGGCGCCAGTCCCATCGCTCGCGATGGGGCCCGAAGAAGGCAGGTAACTACTCATGCCCGATGGGCCTGAGTAGTTACAGGCTACCAAACCGATCCTGGCCTTGCGCGCGTCAGCGCGCCGCCGAGGTGCGCCACCGCCGGCCGCATCGGCGGTCGACGCCGATGCCCTGCGCGAGCAGCTCAGCGCGGCCATCGTCGCCGGCAAGCGCCCGGAATTCCGCCTCGCCGGCACCGGCATGCGGATCACCGTCAGCGCCTGTGATTCCGGCACCAGGACCATCGCAGGCAAGGGAATGACCCTGAACCTGCCCCTTCGACCGGCTGCGCAAAGACGACCTGGAAGCGCTCGGCAAGGCGCCGGCCGGTTGAGCGCCGCCGGTCCGATGCCCCGGCGCCGGACCGGCCGCGATACGCCTTGTCGTCCCCCGGCTCCGGGCTAGCCTTCCGACCCCGCGGCGCCGCTTCCGACACCACGGCGCGCAGGCACGCGCCGTTGCGCCGCGGAGAAGGGAACGCCCCGGACCGTGGAGCTGATCGATACCCACTGCCATCTGACCAGCAGCCGCTTCGCCGACGACCGCGAGGCGGTGATCGCGCGTGCCAACGCCGCTGGGGTGGCAGGCTGCATCACCATCGGCACCGGAGTGGCCGACGCCCGCGAGGCTCTGGCGCTCTGCGCTGCTCAACCGACGCTCGTCGTATGCGCCGGCATCGATCCCTTCAGCGCGCACGAACTCGGCCCGGCCTTCAACGACGAGCTCGCAGCACTGGAACAGCTGGTCCGCGATGCGCCGGTGGTGGCGATCGGCGAATGCGGACTCGACTACCACTACCAGCTCGATCCCCCGCGGATGCAGCAGGCCCACACGGCCGCCCAGCTCGAGCTGGCGCGGGCACAGGATCTGCCGGTGGTGCTGCATGTACGCGAAGCCCACGCCGACATGCTCGCGTTGTTACGCGAACACCCGGCCAACCGCGGGGTGATCCACTCCTTCACCGCCGGCCCGGCCGAGGCGGCGGACTACCTCGCGCTGGGCTGGCACCTCGCTTTCAACGGTATCATGACCTACAGGAACGCCCCCGCGGTCCGCGCCGCCGCGGCGATGGTCGACGCGGACCGCCTGCTGCTGGAAACCGACGCTCCCTTCCTCGCGCCGGTGCCGCAACGCGGCCGTCGCTGCGAGCCGGCCCATCTGGTGCATACCGCCGAACACTTGGCCCGCGTGCGCGACGTGCCGGTCGAACGCATCGCGTCCTGCACCACCGCCAACGCGCGGCGCCTGTTCGCCCTCACGCCCTGAGCGCGCTTCAGCCACCCGCGAGCGGCACCACCAGCACCGTGAGGCTGCGCGGCGGAAACCACTGCTCCCATGGCAGGGAACCGAGCACCACTGCGCTGCCGGCGAGCTCCGCCGCCTCCACCGCGCTCGCCTGCCAGGTGTAGCGTCGGGCGAGACCCGCCGCCGGCACCGCCCCGGCCAGGTCGATGCGCAACGGTCGCTCGCGATCATAGCTGCGGTTGACCACGTAGACATACAGCAGGTCATCGCTACGGGTGGCTGCCGCCTCGAGGAAAGCCACCGACTCGGGCGCTGTGTCCGTGGTCGCTGGCGGCGTGAAAGACGGAACGTGCCTCAGTTCGGTGTCGAGTGCCATCGTTCCACGGTGCGCGGCAAGCAGGCCCAGCGCACCGGTCTCGGCGCGAAGCCCACCCGCGGCATCGCGCAGGCGTTCCCGGCGCGCAAAGAGCAGGTGCGGCGCCAGGCGCAGCAACCGCAGCTGCAACGCCGCCGCGCCCAGCCCCAGCGCCGCGCCTGGCTCATCGCCCGCGACCGCCTGCCCGCCACGCCAGGCGCAGAGCGCGGCCGGGTAAGCCAGCGCGCGGCAGCGATCGATATCCGCAAACGCCGCGGCGGTGGCCGCATCCGGACTCACCGCCAGGCGCCAGCTCAGCCGCGGACCCAGCGTTCCGGAAGCGACCGCGCCTGCATCCCGCGCCGGTGGCATGAGCGCCAAGCCATCGAACAGCTCGCGCGCGGCGCGCGTGCGCAGGGCGGCGAGCGCATCCCGGCGGGCGCGAGCGGGCAGCGGCGCGAGTACCACCA
>JBEPXK010000746.1:0-2165 GCA_041641915.1 Planctomycetota bacterium | reverse complement strand
GCACCGGCGCGATGTGGTGGCCTATCGTCATCGTCTGCCCGTCCCCCCTTGAGGGTCTGTAGAATCAAAACTGCAATAGACACGAATATAGCTGCGGCGACGATGTAGGTGAGATCGATTACCGCGTTGACTGACTCCTTGCCGGCGGCGGCGATAAACGACATCGGCACGGAGGTCAGAGAAAACCACCAGACGCTACGCATATCCACATTGCCGTTCTTGTGGTGTTTGAAGGCGCTGCTTGCCATCATGAACACCCCGGCCACCCCGATGGTGCCGATGGCGACGTACTTGTCGATGCCGAGCAGAATCAGTACCGGCGTGCCGAGCAAGCCCTTGCCGATGGATGTCATGCCGACCACGGCACCGAGAAACAACCCGAAAACGGCGATGCCGAGGATACCGATAGCGGTCATGGGCGATTCTCCTCGCGCCTGCGTTTGCGTTTGCGTCGTCGACGTCGTTCGAGCTCTCTCGCGATGGCGTGGTCACCCGCTTCGCGCCAACTGGTGAGGTATTGGGCATAGAGGATGTCTTCCATCAGCAGGCCGAGTAACCGCAGCCAACCGCGCGGACGGGAATGCAGTTCGGTACCCGTCCGATGTTCGCTGCTTGTGTCGACCTCCTGCGAGCGACTCATCGTGACGGTATCCGTCATCACGCTCCCTCCCTGTGCATCGACCTGACGCGCCACGCGGGTCGTCAAACCGGTCGGACTGACCCGGTGACCATCGGCGGCGGCCAAGCACACGTACAGGTTACCACCAAGCCGATCCTGTCGAGCTGCGGCATAGTGCGTCATGTGCAGGTTCGGCAGTCCACGCGATGACACGGCTGGCTGTCTGGAACCGGCCGAGCGATGACGGGGCCCATTCGACACCATCGCTGCCTGGATTGCCCGCTTGGGCCGGATAGGCGTAGCAGAGGGCTACTGGCGGGAGTGGGGCGGCGGTGACAGAAAGCTGGCGCTTCGGCGCATCCCAGCGGCGCTTGCTCCTCGCTTCGCTGCGGGGCTGCGCTCTCCCCGCCGGCGAGCGCGGCTGACCCTTGCGGTGCGGCTGGGGCACGGAGCATGGGCGCATGAGCACCATCCCGCATTGCGCCGATCGTCTCCACCGGGCCATCGCTGCCACCGGCAGCCTCGCCTGCGTCGGTCTCGACCCACGCCCGCATCTGATTCCGCCACAGATCGCCAGCGCCTGTCGCGAGGAGTTCGGCCCGGGCCGCGAGGCCGTTTGCGCCGCGTACCGCGAATTCAACCGCGGCCTGCTCGCGGCCATCGCCGGCGCCTGTCCCGCGGTCAAGCCGCAAGTCGCCTGCTACGAAGCCTACGGCGCGCCGGGCATCGCGGTGCTCGAGCAGACCATCGCCTACGCTCGCACCCTCGGGCTCGAGGTGATCGTCGACGGCAAACGTAACGACATCGGATCGACCGCGACCCACTACCAGCAGGCCTGGCTCGGCCAGGCGCCGGGCCTCGGCGAGGACGATCCGATCGCCGGCGCCGGTGCCGACTGGCTCACGGTCACCGCCTATCTCGGCTCGGACGGGGTCCGCCCCTTTCTCGCCGACCCGCCCGGGCGCACCGGGGTCTACATCCTGGTCAAGACCTCCAACCCCGGCTCGGCCGAGCTCCAGGGCCGCGCCTGCGAGGGCGCCACGGTGATGGAGGCGATGGCCGGACTGGTTGCGCGCTGGGGCGCCGGCCGCTGCGGCGCAGCGGGCCTGAGCGACGTCGGCGCGGTGGTCGGCGCCACCTACCCTGACGAAGCCCGCGCGCTGCGCGCGCTGATGCCCGACACACCCTTCCTGGTCCCCGGCTACGGCGCCCAGGGCGCCGGTGCCGCCGACGCCCTGGCCGGGCTGCGCGCCGACGGCAGCGGCTGCCTGATCAACAGCAGCCGGGCGATCATCGGCGCCTGGCAGCAGAACGCGGACGGCGACCAGGATTGGCAGGGTGCCGCCCGCGCCGCGCTCGAAGCGATGAACGCCGACCTCAACGCCCACCGCTGAACCCGCCCTTGAGTGGCGCTCAACCAGGCTGAAGGCTTCTATCAGAGGGGGCACTGCCCCCTCGCGCGCTCACGCGCACCCCAGCTGCGCTTGCTCCTCGCTTCGCTGCGGGGCTGCGCTTGCGCTGCGTCGGCCCGGTGGCCCCCCCCGGG
>JBEPXK010000745.1:0-2170 GCA_041641915.1 Planctomycetota bacterium | reverse complement strand
AGGGCTCCGGCCCACCTTTCTGCCCCACCATCCCTCAGGGCAGAGGCTTTTATCAGAGCCCGCACCGGCTCTGGCCAGCGGCGAAGAGCCAGGAACTAGTGCGAATGCGGCATTGGACCGAATGGCATTGTCTGGCGTGAAGACGGGCCACAGCGACACGACTTCGCCGTGAGTTCCTGGGAAGGGGGCGCTGCCCCCTCTGATAGAAGCGTCAGGGCAGACCGACCCGCTTGCGCCACAACCATTCCACGCCCAGCACCAGGGCGATGAGCAGCAGCACCACGTGGGTATCCCACAACGCGGTACTGCTGCGCTCGCGCACCGTACGCGGCTCGACCCCGTCGAGCAGGTCTGCGACCACCGCGTCGATCCCGGCTACCGGCGCCGCGCGCCCGTCGCCGGCCGCGGCGATCCGCCGGAGGCTGGCCAGATCCGCGGCGAGCTCGACCATCTCGCGGCTGCGCTGCGCTCGCACCAGCAGGTCACGGACCTCCTCCATTCCGGCGAAGCCCGGATGCGGCACGCTCACCCGCAGGCGGTAGCGACCCGCACCGAGCCCGGTGAACCGCCGGCGGAACAGGTCCGCGACACCGGCCACCGGCTGCATGTCCTGTCCCGGATGCAGCGGCGCGGCCTTCTCGCCTACGGGGCCGAGACGCTCGAGCACCACCCGCGGCGGAACCGGGCTCGGCCGCCCATCGGCCAGCCGCGCGCGCGCGCGCACCTCCACCGGTTCGCCCGGAGCGACCAGCACCCGGTCCACCGCCACCCCCAGACGCTGGGTGGCACCGCGCAGGCGCGCGCCCAGGCCCCAGCGCAGGACCTGGCGCCAGAAGGTCCGATGCACGCGCCCGCCGATACGCGCCCGCCAGCGCCAGGTCTCCTCCACGCCGAGGTAGAACACCCGTCCGCCGCCGACACGCTGCTGCACCGCCGCCGGCAGCGCATCCGGCCCGGCGCTGCGCAACAGCACCTGCGCCGCCGCTTTGGCGCGCACGCCCGGCGCGATCCAGGTCATCGGCGGCAGGGCGGGGAACAGCCGCTGGTTGAGCGCCGGGTCGTCGAGCACCGCGGTGATCGGACTCGATTCGCCCGCCGGCCCGAGTTCGATGCCGATGCGACCGCGCCGCCCGCGCCCCTCGCGCCCCGGACCGGTGAGCACCACCGGCAACAGATCGGCGATCCGCCCGAGCGAATAGGCGCCGGGCAGGGCCCGCGGACCGGCGAGAAACACCAGGCATCCCCCACGCTGCTCGACGAAGCGCGCCAGACGCTCCTGATCGCCGGCGCGCAGCTCGTCGGGGCGCAGGTCGCCGAAGACGACCACGTCGTAACGGTCGAGCTCGGCCTGGGTCGCCGGCAGCAGCGCGTACTCGCGCCGGGGCAGGCGCACCGCGCGGAAGCGCCGTTCCAGCTCCACCCGTTCGTCGCGCGCGAACAAGGTGGCGAGGTAGCGGCTCTCCCAGCGCGGCTTGTGATCGACCAGCAGGATCCGCAGCGGGTCGCGCGCGATCACCACCGCCTTGCGAGCGTGGTTGTTCTCCGTCGCGGCCTCGGCGTCGGTCTGCGCCTCGGGCGCGAAGCGCCAGGCCGCGAGGTCGGCGTCGAAGGGGATCAGCCGGCGTCCGGGAATCGGGCGCTCGAGGCTGGCGTCGGGCAGCTGCCAGTCCACCGCGACCATGTCGGCGCCGCTGCCCTCCTTGTGCAGGATCTCGAAATAATAGGGCTCGCCGCCACTGAGGCGGATCGGTTCCGAAGGCGCCTGCTCGCGGCCGGCCCGATCCGCCACCGGTTCGGGCTCGCGACGGTCGATCGCCGCGAGCAGCGTGCGGCCCTGCGGATCGGCGTCGGTACCCAACCACAGCTGCGCGGCGTCATCGCCGTGCAACCAGAAGCGATAGGTCCCGGTCTCTGGCGGCAGGATCCAGCCGCGCAGCCGTTGGCCGTACTGGTCGCCCCATTGGGCCGGGCCACGCGCGGCCGGCACGTGCTCCTGCAGGTCCGGCGCATCCCGGGCGAAACGCTCGTTGCGGGTGAGATCGACGATGGCGGTCCCGTCCAGGCCCTTCCACACCTGGCGCTGCAGCGCCCCGGTCGGTGGCTCGCGCTGATCTGGGCGGGGAGCGAGCGGACGCAGGGCGACGCGGTAGTTGACCACGCCCGGTTCGCC
>JBEPXK010000744.1:0-2171 GCA_041641915.1 Planctomycetota bacterium | reverse complement strand
CGAGCAGGTCAAGAGTGGCGTTGATGGCCGTGCTGAATTCCAGCCCCAGGCCGGGACGTTCGTTTTCATACCAGGCAGCCGCTTCAACCGCCTCCGTGGCAGCTTCTTCGAGTATCCTTACACGGCGCACTAGTCCGAGCCGATTTTATCCCGCATCTGTTTTCGAAATTCGTCCCGGGTGACGAGTTTGGCTGTCCCCGCGTCGATATGCGAGAGTCGCCGCCGTATTTCCACGTCCCAGGCTTTGTCCACACCCTCATCGGGGGGTGCGTCGAGGCTTTGGATGAGCTCGTGTGCAAGCTCGGCCCGCTCTGACTCCGAAAGAGTCAGCACCTGTGATTTCAACTTTTCCAGCGCCTCACTAGTCATGGAAACTCAACCAAATCCGTTACACAACTATTCTATTCCACTCCAAACGCCGCAACAAGGCGATGGCCGTGCCTTTACGCGCGCAGCTCCGCATCAACTGTCCGGCCCAGTCGCGCGACGATCTCCGGCAGCGCATCGACGTCGGCCTCTTCGGTATGGAAATTCACGATGCAGGCACGCAGTACGTAGGTCCCGCCGATTACCGCGTTGGACACGAAGGCCTCGCCGGAGCGCTGCAGCCGTTCGAGCAGCGCCTGGTTGAGCTGGTTGAGGTAATCCTCGTCCTCGCCGCCGGCGCGCAGGTCCGGCGGCAGGTAGCGGAAGGTGCTGATGCTGAGATCCTGGGTGAACGCCTCGAGCTCGGGATGCTCCTCGGCGCGCCGGTGCAGGCGGCGGGCCAGGGCGATGTCGTCGCCGATCATCTGCACGCAACCGCGGCGGCCGACCTGCTGCAGGCCCAGCCACACCTTCAGCGCCCGGAAGCCGCGCGAGTTCTGAGGCCCGTAGTCCACCAGGTTTACCGCGCCATCGGCCCGATCCGCCAGGCGCCGACGTTCGGGTTGACCGCGGCGGCCAGCAAGTCCCCGAGCATGCCGATGGGCGCCGGCGAGGAGGTGACATAGCCCATGAAGCGAGGATGGCCGTTGAACAGGGAATGGTCGAACAGCAGCGGCGCCGTCCTTTGCAGCAGGGCCCCGGCGTCGGTGCCGTCCTCCGGCAACGGCGCGTCCGCGTCGATAACACCGCGCACGGCATCCGGCGACTCGTCGGGCGTCACCGGCCGCTGCGGCAGTGTTTCCAGGAATTCCGCGATCGAGTCCACCGCGCGTGACCGGCGCGGCGGAATGACTCGGCGTCCATGGCGATGGGCGCCGCGCGTTTTCTGATCCGGTCGTGATCTTCACTCATCGTCACTGTTTGTTCGTGCCTCACCGCTGTAATTCAGCGAAGGGAGCATAAACGCCTGATCCTCGCGACGATATACGCCAGGCCCAGCACTTCCCCCTAAGAATCGTCCCCGGTTTAACCCGCTCGGCCAGTCAGAAAGTCGCGATGAGTAAGTGCGGGCAACGTTTCCTGGATGGCACCATATTGCTATCATAACCAATGAAATCGCCATTCCAAGTAGCCGTATAGAGGGGGCATAAGCATGGACCGTAGACGCCGTTCGGATGGTTCTCTTTGGCACAAGTGGGATTTGCACGTCCACACACCGGCCTCCATCGTGCATTCCTACCCCGGTGATGACGACGAAGCATGGGAGGCTTTCTTATGTGACATAGAAAACTTGCCCGCCGACTACAAGGTAATCGGCATTAACGACTACCTTTTTATCGATGGCTACGAGAAAATTGTGTCGAAGGTCGACGAAGGTCGATTGGCGAATATCGCAATGTTCTTACCGGTCATTGAGCTTCGGCTCAATGTGTTCGGTGGCACCGACTAGACCGTAGAAGAGATCGGGTCCGATATCTCAAGGCTGTCGGCCACGCGCACGCTTGTCCCAGTTGTCCGTGTGCTGGGAATCATGTTTAGTGCTCAATTTGTTCGGTTGTTAACGACCTGATACCAACAACGATCGGTAGATGTGCAGTGCGAGTTCGAGATCCCCATTGCCGTGACACTGCAACCCTCAGTTAGCACTCCTCCCCTGTAGGAACTCGCGCAGCACCCACGCGGTCTCGCTCCTTCGGCGGGTACGGACGAGCTTCTCGGGCGGGCCCTGAGCGACGATACGCCCACCGGCGTCGCCACCACCGGGGCCCAGGTCGATAACCCAGTCCGCCTCGGCAATCACATCC
>JBEPXK010000743.1:0-2173 GCA_041641915.1 Planctomycetota bacterium | reverse complement strand
CTGGATGTCGCGGCGCACCGCGTCTGCGTTGAAGTCGACACATACCAACGCCGGGTTTGGCTTGCGGCTGAACACGTAATCGCGTCCGAGTTTCGCCGCCAGCACCTCCTGCTCAGCCCAGGGTGCCACCGACACACGGCGCAGACGCGGCACCTGCTGCAGGACCTGGTCGATGCGCGTCTCCAACCCTTCGCAACAGCCGTAGCAGGTCAGCCCGAAACGTTCGAGCAGCGGTAGTTGATAGGGCAGCACGAATTCGTCGAACATCGCCGGCGACACGCCGACCGTCTCCTGGCTTTCGGCGAGACCCCAGCGCTCGGCGAAGCGCACCGGATGCCGGTAATTGGCGTCGCGCGGATCCTGGCTCGGCAGCTCGACGGTGTAGCCCATGCCGCCCGAGCCGACATGGTTGGCGCCGTTGAGGGAACACAGCAGCCCACTCGTCTCCATCTGATCCATGAGCTGCATCAGATCGTCGCGCAACCAGGCCATGAGCGCGTGCAGACCGGCGGGATCGTCGTACATCGCCAGGAGAAGGCCCTCGAGACCGACCAGCTTGATCGCGCTCCCGGTGAGACCGGCCGACCAGAACGCGTGAAACCACGGGCGCACTGGCAACAGGTCGTCGACCGCCTCGTGCGCCATCGCGAGGCGACGCGCGCCGGCTGCGTGGTCGACGCGCAGGCGGCGCTGCCGCAGCTGCGGTAGGTCCCGGGCGATGTCGCGCAGCGGCGGATCCCAACTGGCAGCGCCGTGCTCCTGGGCACGATGCTCGGGGATCGCGACGCCCCAGTCGTCGATGCTGCACACCGGGCGCACGTCGAGGATGTCCTCGATCACCGTGTCATCGCCGATCGCCTCGTACTGGAAGATCTTCTGACGCAGTTGCCGTTCGAAGCTGCGCGCCGTCGCATGCACGCACTCCAGCTCGTCCTCGGGTAGCAACTCGCGCCAGGCGCCTTCGGGCTTGCACAGGATCAGGGGCTCTTGCGCCTGACGTGCGGTGAGCGCGAAAGCGCGGCGTCGACGCTCCTGATTGACATCGCTCGCAGCCAGGGCGCATACACGCGCGGCCAGACGCCGCAGGCAATCGCGCTCGGCGGCAGTGATGCGGTCGGGCTCGGTATCGTTGGTAGTTGTGGCCATGGCGGTGCTCCTCGACCCCGAGATTGCACACCGGGGCCGCCCTGACGTTCGGCTTCCTCTGCTGGAGCATCGCATACATTGAGCGCCATATGTTCGCAAGACGGGCCATGATCCACCAGCAAGGCGCGGCCGAGGATTGCCGGGTTCAAGCGCGCTGCCGCCGCCTCGGATGGGAGACGCCGCCGTGGAACACGTGAGCTTCTTCCGCCGCGAAGACCTGCTGCATCCCGCGTTGCGCATGGTCGGCTACGCGCACACGGCCGAAGCCGTGCCAGGGCGGCTCGTGGCGCACGACCACGGCCCCCTGCACGAGATCTGCACCATTGAACGCGGGGTCGCGCATTGGTGGGTCGAAGACGAGGTGCACGAACTGCATGCTGACCACGTCTACCTGACACGGCCGGGCGAGCGCCACGGCGCGATCGACGCGGTGCTGGGGCCGTGCGCCATCCGCTGGGCCATCGTCGATCTGGCGCCACGCGGCACACCGGCCTGGGATGCGGCGGCGGGCGCCGTGCAGGCCAGCAGCGCGCGCGCCTTCGCTGCACCGGCTGCGGTCCATCGGGCGATGGCAGCCCTGCTGGACGAACACCAACATCGGCGCAGCGGCGGCCCGGCCATGGTCGAAGCCCTCGTGCTGCAGCTGCTGGTGGAGCTGCAACGCGCCGCCGACAGTTCCCAGGGAACGCCCGCGCCTCGCCGCGTGAGCGCGCCGGTCCGTCGCGCCGTCGACCACCTGCACCGCCGCCTGACGATGAACGACCCGGTGGCGCTACTCGCCGCCGTGGCCGGCCTCGGCACCGCGGCCTTCCACGCCCGTTTCCGCGCCGAGACCGGTTTCACGCCGGTGGCCTACCGCAACCGCCTGCGCGTCCTGCGCGCTCGCGCCTTGCTGCGCGGCGACCGACGCTCGATCACCGCCATCGCCTACGACCTGGGCTTCCCGTCGAGCCAGTACTTCGCGACGGTGTTCCGCCGCTACACCGGTACGACCCCGAGTGCCTGGCGGAGCGTCGGGGCGTAGGCT
>JBEPXK010000742.1:0-2176 GCA_041641915.1 Planctomycetota bacterium | reverse complement strand
CACTCGCTGGCGGTTCCGAGGTTTGGAGCTCTGAGGGACCCGTCAAAGGTGGGCCGGAGCCCTATGCTCGCAACCCTTGGGTTGTGGGCGGAGGCCCACCTTGGCGCCTGTGCTTGCCTTTTCGTTCGCCGCCGCAGACTGACGCCTCGCCGCGCGGTCGACGTCGCGGCCGTGAGCCAGACGGAGCCGACGCGCAATGAGCAACGAGACGGACACCAAGAGCGAGCTGGGCCAGCGCTGGGTCAGCTACCGCCCGGAGATCCGGGTGATCGACTGCACCATCCGCGATGGTGGCTTGATGAACGATCATCATTTCGTCGACGGCACGGTCGAGGCGGTCTATCGCGCCTGCGTCGCTGGCGGGATCGATTACATGGAGGTCGGGTACAAGGGCTCGCGCGGTGTGTTCTCGCCCGACCAGTACGGCGCGTGGAAGTTCTCCTCTGAAGACGACATCCGCCGCATCGTCGGCGAGAACGAGACCGGGCTGAAGATCTCGGTGATGGCCGATGTCGACCGGACCGACTACGACAACGACATCCCGCCGCGCGACCAGAGCGTGGTCGATATGGTGCGGGTCGCCTGCTACGTGCATCAGGTGCCCGGCGCGCTCGAGTTGATCAAGGACGCCCACGCCAAGGGCTACGAGACCTGCGTCAACCTGATGGCGGTCTCGGTGGTCAGCGAGACCGAGCTCGACAGCGCGCTCAAGTTGTTCGCCGAATCGGAGGTCGGCGCGATCTACGTCGTCGACAGCTTCGGTTCGTTGTTCAGCGAGCAGATTCGCATGCTGGCGCAGAAGTACCTCGGCTACGCCAAGACCAGGGGCAAGGAGGTGGGCCTGCACGCCCACAACAATCAGCAGCTGGCCTTCGCCAACACCATCGAAGCGATCACCCTCGGCGTCAATCTGCTCGACGGCAGCCTCGCCGGTCTCGGCCGCGGCGCCGGCAATTGCCCGACCGAGATGCTGGTCGGATTCTTGCGCAACCCCAAGTACCACATGCGCCCGCTGCTGACGTGCATCCAGGATGCGATCGAGCCGCTGCGCGCGGAGATGACCTGGGGCCCGAGTATCCCCTACATGATCACCGGCCAGATGAACGAGCATCCGCGCGCGGCGATGAAGTGGGAGGCGGGCGAGCGGCCCAAGGACTACGTCGGCTTCTACGATTCGATGATCGCGGAGGGGTAGAAGGCGGACACGCGCCGCGCCGATCGTGCGTGGCGCCCCGGTTGTCAGAGCGGTCTCGCCGGCTAGAAGCAGGGTACGATGCGTTGCCCGGTGGGCGGCGCTCCACCGCTCCAGCCGAGGTGCCCATGTCCGACCGTCCCAATCTGCTCTTTCTCTATACCGACGAACAGCGTTTCGATTCGCTCGCCTGCTACGGCAATACCGCGATCGACATGCCCAACCTCAACCGCCTCGCCGAGCGGTCGACGGTGTTCGAGCAGGCCTACGTCACCCAGCCGGTCTGCACCCCATCGCGCTCCTCGTTGCTGACCGGACAGTACCCGCACACCAACGGGTGCGTGCGCAACAACATCCCGCTGCGTGACGAGACCCGCTGCCTGCCGGAGATGCTCGACGGGAACTACGTCTGCGCCCACCACGGCAAATGGCATCTCGGCGACGAGATCTTCGCTCAGCACGGCTTCGGCGAATGGATGGGCACCGAGGATACCTACCACAACTGGTACAAGCCCGAGCGCGACCAGGCCTGCCGTTCGAACTACGATCGCTTCCTGCGCGCGCAGGGGGTGGAGCCCTGGGACGTGGAGCTGGCGCCGGGTGTCCCCGATTTCATCAAGGACCGGTTCTTCCGCGGCCAGATCCACCGCATGCCCGAGGAGTTCTCGCGCCCGAGCTTCCTTGCCAACACCGCGTCGCGCTTCATCCGCGACCATCAGGAAGACGACTGGGTCCTCTACGTCAATTTCCTCGAACCCCACATGCCCTTCTTCAGCTGTCGCGATGATCAGTACGACCCCGCTGACGTGACCCTGAGCGACAACCTCGGCATCGCTCCGGCCGAGGACCACATGCTGCGCTCGCGTCTGAGCGCGGCCGGCTATCGCGCCGAGGGCTACGGGATCGACACCCCGCTGGGCAGCGAAGAGGAGTGGCGGCGGCTGACCGCGCGTTACTGGGGCATGTGCTCGCTGGTCGATACCG
>JBEPXK010000741.1:0-2182 GCA_041641915.1 Planctomycetota bacterium | reverse complement strand
CGGCGACCACGCCGACGTCGCCGGCCTTCTCCTGCAGCGCATCGAAAGAGGCGATCATGCCGACCACGGTACCGGTCATACCCAACAGCGGGGCGGCGTTGCCGATGGTGCTCAGCACGCCGAAGCGTTTCTCGACCGCGCTGATCGCATGCACGCTGAATTCCTCCATCGTCGTCTTGACCGTCGCCGCGACCTCGCCCTCGTCGACCCGGCCAGAATGCTTGGCGTAGGCCTGGATCCCGGCCAACAGCACCGCGGCCACCGGGCCCGGCGTCTGGGCACACAGCAGCGCGGCCTCCTGCACCCGGCCCTCGCGCAGCAACTGCATCACCTGGGCGCGTAGGCTGCGGGTGTCCACCCGCGCGTAGCGTATGAAAGCCAAGGCGCGATCGATGACCACCCCGATCGCGAGCACGCTGCAGAGCATGAGCGGGATCATCATGGCGCCGCCATCGAACAGTATCTTGAGCATGGTCTATCCTCGATGCAGGTGAGCGAGCAGCTGGTAGGCCGCAGCCGGCGGCAGCGCCAGGCCGGGAAGTGAAACGTCGACAGAAGAATCCACTAACAGCTCGCCGGTGACATGGTTGTAGGTCGCGGTGGCCACATCGCCGTACGCCAGCTCGCTGACCCAGGGGCGCGGGCCAAGGGTGCGCATGCCCCAGGCGGCGAGGATCAGGCTGTGGTCGAGAGCGAAGGCCCAGATCGGCGCGCCGCGCAGCCACAGGCCGACATCGACGCGGGTGCGGCTGCGCACACAGACGTAGACCGGGCGCCCGTCGAGCACCGGAAGCATGAACCCGCTGCCGCACCACCCGAGCTGGGCGGTGAGGGTCTCAGCCGGGATCGGTTCGGTGCGCGGCGAGGGCAGAGCCACGGCCTGGAGTACAGCGGTCATCGTGGCCGGATCCTGTCGCCGGGCGTGGCCCGGTCCAGCCAGACGGCCACGCCGTCTGGCTGGTGCGTCAACCCCACCGGGGCAGGCCTCACTCCTCGACCCCTTGGAGCGCCTCCTCGTCGATCAGGCGCCCACGCGCGTACTTGGCCCACTTGGTGTCGGGGTAGTCCCACACCAGCTGCTTGAAGGTGCGATAGGCCTCGGCCGCGTCGTCCGGCCCGCCCTGCCCGGCGGCGATCTTGCGCAGCAGGGTGTCACCCTTCCAGTACATGGCCTCGGCCTTGAGTTGGGGCGCGTCAAGCTCGGTGTTCTCGATCACCGAATCCAGCTTCTCGATCGCCATGTCCCAGGCTCCGGCGCGCATCAGACACATGCCGGCGAGCACGGTGGTCTTCGAGGCCAGGCTGTGGGTGGGGAAGCGCTCGCGCAGCTTGGCGAAGACGCTGCCCGCGGTCTCGAACTCCGACTTGGCCTCGAGCCGCAGCCGCTCGGCCTCCACCGGATCCTTGACCTGATCCGCCTGCCGCGTCAGCAAGGCCCCTCGGGTCAGATAATAACGGCCCAGGTGGGCGATGGTCTCGGCGACATACTCGCTGTCGGGATACTGATAGGACAGCTTGACGTATTCCTCGCTGGCGCGCTTGAGCTTGCCCTTCTTGTGATACGCCAACGCCTTCTTGAACTGGGCTCGCGGGGCGTATTCGCTCTCGGGGTAATTGGCGACGATGTTGCCGAACTTGTTGATCGCACGATCGTAGGCCTTCTGTTTCGCCTCTTCGGTCGCCGCATCGTTGCCGTACTCCATCTCCAGTTCGGCCAACAGGTAATCGCTCTGGGCGCGAATGGTGTTGTCGGGGAAGTCGCGCAGCGCCTCATCGAGCAGCTTCTTCGCCAGCGCGATCTCGGTCCGGCTCACGGCCAGCAGACGCTGCTCCTGCTCCTCGTTGTTGTTCTTGGCCGCGTCCTTGGCCAGCGCGCGGTGTTTCTTGGCCATCTCGAAATGCGCCTCGGCGATCGAGAACTGCGTGCGCACAGCGATGTCCGGGTCCTTGAAGCGCTTGGTGAACGGCAGCACATCGCCATCGGCGCCCTTGTGGACCTCGATCTGACGCTCGAGCGGCGACGCACCGCCCGTGTAGCGGACGACGAAACGATCACCGTAGCGCGCCGGGATGGCGTTGAGCTGATCCCCGTCACCATCCTCGTCAGCATGGGTCACGGTGACCCGACCCTTGAACACACCCGAATGGCTGAGGGTCTCGACCAGCTCCACCTGGCCGATCG
>JBEPXK010000740.1:0-2184 GCA_041641915.1 Planctomycetota bacterium | reverse complement strand
CGGCCAGCGGCTGAGCCTCGTCATGCCCGTGCGACACCTCCGCGTCGCGCTGTCTTCTGGCGCCCCGAGGCGGCGATGCTGATCGCCGTGCCGCTCGGCGTGCCCGATCGCCACGGGCGCTGCCCGGTGATTGCGCCGGTGAGCTGGCTGGTGCTCGCGCTGGTGGGCGGGGTCTACGCGATCGAGGCGGCCACGCCGTTGGTGCCCGATGCCTGGTGGGGATGGTGGGGAGACCTGCTGGCCGCGTTGGCGCGCTGGCCGTTGGCCAGCAGCGCGGGCGGGCGCGACTTCTCGCCGCTGCAGATGTGGTCGCACGCCGCGATCCACCGCGATCCGGTCGGCCTGGTGGTGATGCTCCTCGGCTGGTGGGTGTTGGCGCCGGCGGTCGAGCGTCGGCTGGGCAGCCTGGTTTTTCTGGTCCTGCTGACGGTGGTGGTGCCCCTCGGCATCAGCATCCATCTGCTGGTCGGCCGGCCGGTGCCGCCCATCGGTCTCGGGGCGGTGCTGGTGGCGCTGATCGGCGCGGCCCACGGTGGCGAGGCCCCGTTGCGGCTACGGTGGCTCGCCGCCTGGTGGCTCGGCGTGCGGCTGGGGGCCGGCGTGCTGGTCCACCGCTTGCGTTGGTTCACCCTCGCGCTGACGGCGCTCATCCTGCTGCATCTGGGCTGGCTGGTGCTGCTCTCACCGCCGAACCCCGGCACCGTGGGCATCGGCCCGGGTTTTCTCGTCGTCCATGTGGTCCAGCTCGCGGTGGTTTTTCTCGGGGGCTACGTCATCGCCCAGAGCCTGGCCCAGCTGCGCGATCGCTATCTGCCGCCCGGCGATGCCGCTGCCGCGGCACTGGTCGCCGGCGAGCGTGACCTCGATGATTTCCCCGGCCTGCGCGCTGCCGGGCTGCGTTTCTCGTCCGAGGATTTGCACCAGCTCGCCGCCCGCTGCATGCGCGAGCATCGGCCTGAGGTGGCACGCGCGCTGCTGGCCGAGCTACAGGCTCGCGACCCGGGTGATCCGGCCGCGCTGCAGCTTGGTCGCTGGTTGCGCGCGATCGGCCGCGGCCAGGATGAAGCGCGATGAAGCGGCTCTACTACGCAGGACCCCTGTTCACCGATGCCGAGCGCACCTGGAACCAGGCCAACGCCGCGCGGTTGCGCACAGAACTGCCGCAGGTGGAGTTGCTCGTGCCGCAGGAGTTCTGCGCCGTCCACGATGCAACCGAAGCGGGCGGGGCGGTCGATCGCGCGGCGATCTTCGCCTCCTGCCGCGATCACCTCTGTGCCGCCGACGCGGTCCTGGCGGTGCTCGACGGCGCCGACAGCGACTCCGGCACCGCCTGGGAGATGGGCTTCGCTCACGCCCGGGGTACGCCGATCGTCGGTCTGCGCACCGACTGGCGACCGGCCGAGGACGTGGTCGCCAACGCCATGCTCAGCCGTAGCTGCCTGACCGTCTGCGCCACACTCGACGAGGCGGTCACGGCGCTGCGTCCACTCGCCGCCGCTGCCACCGTCTGATCGGCGGCGGCCCGTACCCCTGGGAGTCATCCATGGAAGCCGCCACCGAGTCGCTGCAGCATCACGTCGACGATCTCTGCGCCCGCGCCCGACCGGCCGGCCGGGCGGTGGCCGCACTGAGCGATCAGCAGCGGCGCGATGCGCTCGAAGCCGCGGCCGCGGCGCTGGAGCACGATCTGGCGACGATCCTGGAGGCCAACGCCACCGACCTGACGGCCGCCGATGCCAACGGCCTGTCCAAGGCGATGATCGATCGCCTCGCGCTCGACGCCGGTCGGCTCGCCGGGGTGATCGCCGATCTGCGCAACGTCAAGGACCAGCCCGATCCGGTTGGCCGGGTGCTCGAACAGCGGACCGTGGCCCAGGGCTTGCGGCTGCACAAAGTCAGCGTGCCCATCGGCGTGATCTGCATCATCTTCGAGAGCCGGCCCAACGTGACCGTGGATACCGCGGCGCTGTGCCTGCGCTCGGGCAACGCCTGCATTCTGCGTGGCGGCAAGGAGGCGCTGCACACCAACCGTGCGCTCGCCGCCGCCTTCCGCCGCGGCCTCGAGACCGCCGGCGTGCCGGTCGACGCGGTCCAGCTGGTGATGGAGCAGGATCGCGCCCTGTTGCCGCTGCTGCTCGCGCGCGACGAGGCCATCGATCTGGTCGTCCCGCGCGGTGGCGAGGG
>JBEPXK010000739.1:0-2184 GCA_041641915.1 Planctomycetota bacterium | reverse complement strand
TGCAGATACGAGATGAGATCCGGGCAACGCTGGATCTCATCGATGATCACGCCCGCACCGGTGGCGTAACGGGCCAGAAACCCGCGTGGATCCTCGGTAGCTGAGAAGCGTGTGTCTGGGTCTTCCAGGCTGCAGTACGCGTGCCCGGGGAATGCCATGCGGGCCAGAGTTGTCTTGCCCGACTGCCGCAAGCCGGCGATGACCAGGACACGGAAGATCTGGCCCCATTCCCTGGCGAGTTTCACTGCATGTCGCGGGATCATGCGCAGATCGTCGATTCGATGTGTGATTTGTCAAACGAGATGGCGACCGTTCGGTACAGGCGTGCTGCCAACGCCTCAATGCAACGCCTGCGCACGGGAAGAATGGCGGCCCAAGTCGTTGCCTCTGCGGGACTTGCCGGCAATCGAGGGTGTATGGCCTATGGTAACTACTCATGCCCGATGGGCCTCAGTCGTTACTCCACATCGCGCAAATTGCACGGCGTCGTCGAAATATTTGCAACAAGAGCTGCCACTTGCGCCTAAGGGCCGCTCAAAGCTCGCAGGGGGTGGACCATGCCCTGTCTCCATCTGCGTTACGATGGCCTTTTGCGGCATGGCAAGCTGTCGGATTGGCGCAGATGGAGACAGCGCAAGGAGTGCCGAGCTGGTGCTCGGCGCTCCCAGGGGCGAGCTTTGAGCCGTCCTGACTTTCGCCTAAGAGTTTTTGTTGACATGATTTGCGTTGCCCGCGATGCTGATGCTTGTCGCACTCCATCAGAGGGGGCGCTGCCCCCTCGCGCGCTCACGCGCACCCCAGCTGCGCTTGCTCCTCGCTTCGCTTCGCTGCGGGGCTGCGCTTGCGCTGCGTCGGCCCGGTGGCCCCACCGGGGCCACCTATCGCTGCGCGATGCCGCCTCCGCCCCCCACGGCCTTGGTCGGGGTTCGCGGCCTCCGGCCTTGTTTTCTGCGGGCCTGCGGCCCATTTTCGCAGAAAACCACCCCTCGGTCGGCCGACCCGTTGACGACGATTCTTGCCGTGCGAAGGTGCTGCGCGAGCCTTGAGGGCCCCGTCATGCTTGGGAGGAGTGCCGATGCCATTGACCGCGATTGTGCCCGCCGCCGGCCGAGGCCTGAAGCCGTACCCGGCTTGGGACACGGTCGAGAAGCTGATGCACCCGGTGATCGATCGCGATGGCATCGCCAAGCCGGTCCTGCAGATCATCGCCGATGATCTGCTCGGCGGGGGCGTGGAGCGCATCGTGTTGGTGGTGCGGCCGGGGGAGGAGCGGATCTACCGTCAAGAGATCCGCGAGGTCGCCGATATCCTCGAGCGGACCACCGTGGGGTCGGGGCCGCAGCAGGCCTTGGGGCGTCGTCTGCTGGAACTGCTGGATCATCTCTCCTTCGCAGTGCAGGACGAGCCGCTGGGTTTCGGCCACGCCCTGTGGTGCGCGCGGGAGATGGTGTCCGGTGATCGCTTCATCCTGACCCTCTCGGATCACCTCTTCCTGTCGCGCAACGGCAAGACCTGCACCCAGCAGATGGTCGAGGCTGTGGCGGGCTGGGCCCACGCTGTGAGCAGCGTGGAATCGTTGTTCGAACACGAGCTCCGTCGCTATGGCGTGGTCGGTGCGCGTGCCCTGCACGGGGTTCCGGGAACCTGGGAGGTCCAGCGGGTGATGGAGAAGCCGACGCCCACCCAGGCCGAACTGGAGCTGGAGACGCCGGGGCTGCGGCGCGGGCGCTATCTCTGCTTCTCGGGGCTGCACGTGTTGCCCGTGGACGTGATGGACGTGCTCGACGAGCGGGTGCGGGAGCGGACGCGCCCCGATTGGATGGAGCTGTCGCCGGTGCTCGATGACCTGGCGCGCGATGAGCGGTTGCGCGCTATCGAGCTCGACGGCCGTCATCAGGATATCGGTACGGCCTACGGACTGCTCGAGGCCCAGGTGGAGCGGGCCTTGCTCGGTCCGGATCGTGATCGCGTGCTCAACCGGTTTGTCGGCTTGCTCGCGCGGTGCAGCTGCAGCGATGCGGCCGAGATTGCTCGCCGCTGATATCGATCCGGCCCTCGCGTGCTGGACCCGGACATCGTCGCCTGAGAACGGCGAGGTATGGCCCCATACACATGGCCCTCGCCTGGGCCGCTCGCGGCTCGCGACTCGCGGCTCGCCGCGCGGTAGCGCCCCAGGGCCGATCT
>JBEPXK010000738.1:0-2191 GCA_041641915.1 Planctomycetota bacterium | reverse complement strand
CGGTGGGGCCACCGGGCCGACGCAGCGCAAGCGCAGCCCCGCAGCGAAGCGAGGAGCAAGCGCAGCTGGGGTGCGCCGAAGGCGCGAGGGGGCAGCGCCCCCTCTGAGGGAAGCCGCAAACGAGCGTTTCGCTCCGCCGGCTCAAGCCCACGCCATCGCTGTGTAGCCGCTGGGCGCGGGCCCTCCCTCGCGGGCGTGTCACACGTGCGGCTGGGGCTCGCGGATGCAGGGCTGACCATCGGCTGATGCGGGTGAAGGCGGGTAGGGAGGACCCGCCCGTGCGCATCATCGTCTTGCTGTACCTGTTCGCATCGCTCACTCTCACCGCGGCCGAACCGCGCTCGCTGCCGCGCAACGAGGGCTGCGAGCGGCTCACCGTCCTCGACTTCAAGGTCAGCAAGGACAAGAGCCTGAACCGCATCGTGCGCTCGCTGCCGACGGTCACGGCGCTGCAGGGCCTGATCAACCGCAGCGAGTCTACCTACATCGACCTCAACCATGACGGGTCCCTCAGAGCTCCAAACCTCGGATCCGCCAGCAAGTGGAGCCCAGCCAGGCTTGGCTGGGCGACCGGCCGACCGAGGGGTGGTTTTCTGCGAAAATGGGCCGCAGGCCCGCAGAAAACGCGACCGCAGGCCGCGAACCCCGACCAAGGCCGTGGGGGTGTGCGCCGAAGGCGTGAGGGGGCAGCGCCCCCTCTGAGGGAAGCCTCAACCACCCGCCGATCCGCATCTTCGACACCGTCGAGGAGTACGGCGACGCGGCGCAGTTCTTCCTCGACGCCGGGCTCATCCCGTATCCCTACCAGACGGCCGAGCTCGACCCGAGCGAGGACTACCCCTGTCTGGCCTGGCTGCTCGACCACTACGGCGAGCGCCTGATCGGCTACGTGCGGGCGCCGGGCGATGTGAATGCCGATGCCGGGGCGCGTGCCGCGGCCCTCAACGAGGTCACCTTCGGGAGCGGCGTCGACGGCGACTGGCTGTGCTACGCCACCGACGAGGTCTACGACTGGATGGTGGCGCGCGGCTACGACCTGCCGGTGGTCGCCGATACGCGCGGCATGGATCAGTTCCAGGCCTTCGACTGGAGCTGGGAGCGCCACATCGATCACGCGCAGCGTACGCGCGATCTGATCGGCTACGGCGAGACCGGCGCCACGCCGCCGGTGGCCAACGACTATTTCGTCGCCTGCTGGGTGTGGGTCCACGCCCTGGCATCGCAGACCAAGAAGGACCCGGAACCCGCGGTCGACGATCGCCTCGACCAACTGCTCAACCCGGCGGTCTACCCGATGATCACGCCACATCTCGGCCCGGTCGAGGGCGGTCGCATCATCCAGCGCCTCCAGAACCGCGATTCGCTCGCCTTCGTCAGCCATCCGCCCAACACCTCGGTCACCTCGTCGATCCCGCACGCCGCGATGCAGGCGCAGCGGCTCGAACCGCGGCTGCGCGCACCGCAGGAGGCCGCGGGCGTCTACGTCTGCTTCAACGGGCCCGATGGCGACACGGTCGACTTCCTGCCGTGGATCGGCTGCATCAATCTGGTCGAGGATCCGGCCTTCGGTCACGTGCCGTTGAATTTCCGCATGACGCCCTTCTTCGTCGACACCTTCCCGACCCTGGTCGGCTGGGCCTCGCGGCTGGGCAACGGCATCGAATTGCAGGTGAGCTACAACGACGGCGGTCCGCCGCCGCCGGGGCACGATACCGCGCGCGCCATCTACGGTGCGAGCATCAAACGCCTGGTCGACATGACCGGCGGCGCCTATCGGCATTTCGGTTGTTTCGGCAATTTTCCGGGCTCGGGCCGCAACCAGTTCGACATGGTCGCCGCAAGCGATTTCCTGAGCATCGTCACCGGCTACGACAACCAGGGCGACGGCCTGATGCACTGGGAGGAATACGCCGGCATCCCGCACCTGGCGATGCTCGGCCAGAGCCGCTATCCGGGCCTGGAGGAGGATGAGTACGAGGAGGAGACCGCCGCTCGCGTCGCGGCGCGCATCGCCGCGGACGCGGTGGCGGGCGAACCGTTGTTCTACATGATCCGCGCGCCCGAGCCGCGCGGCTTCCGCACGCTGAGCCGGTGCGCGGAGGTGCTCGCGCATCTGCGCGCGGACAGCCGGTTGGGTGGGCGCAGCGTGCACGCGGTGCCCGGCAGCGAGCTCGCGGCGCTGTGGCAGACC
>JBEPXK010000737.1:0-2191 GCA_041641915.1 Planctomycetota bacterium | reverse complement strand
CCTGGGTGGGCGGATCGGCTGCGCCGATTCTATCCGCCCACCATCCCTCTGGCGCCAGCCCCATCGCTCGCGATGGGGCCCGAAGAAGGCGGGTAACTACTCATGCCCGATGGGCCTGAGTAGTTACAATGCACCATCCTGGCAATGATTTGGCGATGATTCGTGCATCTTTGCCGGCCCTGGTCATTGCCGATAGAGCTGCGCGAGCAGCTTGTAGAGCTCGGGCCGCCGTCGCTGCATCGCGTCCGGGCGTTCAAAGAAATACTCGCTGGCCACGGCGAAGAACTCGTGCTCATTGCTGTAACCGTAATCGCGCAGCAGGCGATCACGGTTGCTGTGCGCGCCGCGCAGTTCACGCCGGGCGGCCTCGAGCCAGGCGTCACCGCGTTCGTCCTCCGAGGACGACACGGCGACCTCCTCGACGTAGTCCTTGTCCACCTGGTGGGCAAACTCATGGATGGCCACGTTGCGGCCATCGTCCGCTACGCTGAAACCACGACGCAGACGCTCGCGCACCAGCACGACCACCGCGTCGAACACCCCGCCGTGACCGGTCATCCCGCCGGCCGCGGCCTGGGCCGGCAGCAGGGGATCGGGGGTGGCACCAAAACCGGGATCGAAGTCCCGTGGGCGGATCAGGACCTCACGCACACTGCGATATTCGAAGGCGGGGAAGCCGAATATCGGGATCACCGCCCCCGCTGCGACCAGCAGACGGTCGTCCTCGTCGATGCTGCAGCCGGCACCGCACACCGGAACCTCGGCGAGGAACACGGCGACCATGGTCCGGAAGCGCTCGCGCTCCGTCGGACCGAGCTCTCGGTAATATGCCACCAGCTCGGCCAGGCGCGCGTCCCAGTGCGATGGGATGTTGGCTGCCGCCCGCGCCCGGCGCCGCCAGGCCCGGCCCGAGCGCAGATGCCGGAACAGCACCGCGCCGAAGGCACAGAACGCGAAGACCATGACAATCGGCCATCCCAGGCCCAGCGACCACAGGCCCAGAATCGCCATCATCACCGCTGCGAGCAGGACGGCGGTGCGACGCCGGTTGCGTTTCGGCGCCTGGGGATCAGGCAGCATGCCATCCCCCGGAGCACGCGGTCCAGCGAGTGGTCATTCGTCCTCCGCTGCGCGCGGGACCATCCGGAACACGGTCCACCAGCGCCTGGTGCGGTCGCGACCGCCGTTGTGTGCCGGCATCAGGTGGATCTGCGAAGCTGTGACGTAGATCCCGCCGGGACCCTGAGCGAAGGTGTCGGGCCACGCGAGCCGGCTGTGGCTGGCCATCGTCTCCAACCGTCCGTCGGGATGCCGCCGCACCACCGCGCCGCGCTCGATCGCGCTGAGGTAGATGCTGCCGTCCGACGCCATCCACATGCCATCGCAGGCCACGTCCGCACCAAGGTCCTCGACCGCCTGCCCCAGCGCCGCAGCGTCGGTAGCGGGATCGCGCAGCAGCGCCGTGGGAACACGGTACAGGGTGCGCCCGGTAAGCGCGTGGAAGTACAACCAGCGATCGTCCCGATCGAGTGCGATGCCGTCGGCGTGCACCCGCATCGAGCCGCGCCAGTCGCCGATCTGCAGGGTGAAGTCGTCCGCGGCCCGGGTCGCGGGATGATCGCCGAGCACCCGGCGGCATGCGCCGCTATGCAGATCGACCACCACCAGTGCCCCCAGTCCGGAATCGGTCAGATAGGCAAAGGCGTTCGATCGCTCCACCCGCACGTCGTTGAGATAGCTGCGTTCCGGCGCCACGGCGGCGGGGATCGGGTAGACCCGTTCCACCCGGTCCGTGGCCAGGTCGATCCGCAGGAGTTTCGCACCGCCGGGCACCACGCCGGCAAAACCAGGGCTGGCCGGGTCGACCACCCACATCGTCGACGGGCGCAGAGGATCGATGTATACCGCCTGGACGCATACGAAGCGCCGTTGGGGATCGCCACGGTCACGGTTCCACGCGGCGTCCGGATAGGGGCGAGCGAGTCCATCGCCGCCCACCTCCGCCACCTGCCAGTCACCCTGCAGGCCCCAGGCTGGGGAATTCACGAACAAGCGCCCGTCCGCACCCACCGCCACGCCCGTGATCT
Organism: Planctomycetota bacterium; assembly: GCA_041641915.1. Classification (GTDB taxonomy): domain Bacteria; phylum Planctomycetota; class UBA11346; order UBA11346; family UBA11346; genus SLQH01. The sequence goes on along the minus strand of JBEPXK010000737.1, from coordinate 104 downwards.
GCACCGGCAGCCGCGCCACGCCGACCAGCTCTGCCGGAGGCGTTGGCGCCTCGCCGGCGCGCAGGGATATGGCGATCAGGAACAGGACGATGCTGCGATGGAAC
>JBEPXK010000736.1:0-2192 GCA_041641915.1 Planctomycetota bacterium | reverse complement strand
CCCCCAGGGGCCGATGGGGAATCCCGACAAAGCCAGAGGGGTAGGCCCCGGCGAAGCCCGGGCCGTAGGGGCCAAGCCCCTGAGCAGAAGCACCCTGGCGCCAGAGGGATGGTCGGCGGATACAATCGGCGAAGCCGATCCGCCGACCCCAGCGGCCCTCAGGCCGATGGGGAATCCCGACAAAGCCAGAGGGGTAGGCCCCGGCGAAGCCCGGGCCGTAGGGGCCAAGCCCCTGAACAAACAGCCCAATAAGTCATCCGAACGACCGCATCGACCATCGACGCTGGCGGGGTTCCGGTACAATGTGTGTTCGCACCATATCGGAGCCGGCCATGCCGTTGTTCATAGCCTGTCTGTTGATGCTGCTGCTCGTCGTCCCGCTGACGGCGGCCGAAACCGTGTTCAGCGCGCCCGGCTGGCCGACCACATTCGCCTGCGACATCGATGACCCCTACACCCTCGCCTATCGGGTCGATGGCCAGGACCGCGAGGCCGTGATCGCGATCCACGCGATCGCTCACCGCCATGCCCCGGATCACTTCTCCCGCCTCAACGCCGCCACCCGTCGGGCCATCGTCGCGGCCACGGTCGATCTCACGGTCGACGGGGAACCCCACACCGTCCACCTGCGAGCCTACCAACCGCCGCAGGTCTGCGGCCCATTGCGGATCAGCCTCGAGGCGACGCGCACCTGGGCCGAGACCGGGCAGGATCCGATCGAGAACATGCAGCACGCGGTGCGGCTCTCGGCCTGCCCCGTGGGCGAGCCGTGGGGCCCGCGCCAGCTGCGATTCCCGCTCGTCGACTACCGCTGGCACGCCAACTCCTACCAGAACACCTGGATGTCGCTGGTGCCTCAAGGCAACGATATCTACTACCACAAGGGGGAGGACTGGGGCTGCATCCCGGATCGCCACCCGGTGATCGCCAGCCTGGGCGGAACCGTGGTGCGCAGCCCGCTTCCCGACGGCGACGGCCGCTCGAACACCTTGACCATCGAACATCCGGTGGGCCTGCGCATCAATTACACCCACATGAACCTCGATCAGATCGACCCCGGGCTGACGGTGGGGGCTCGGGTCACCGTCGGCCAGATCCTCGGCAAGGCCGGCGCCACCTGGGCGGGCAAACCCAAGCAGTCCAATCCGCACCTGCACTACAAATACACCTGTGCCTACGCCGGCGGGTGGACCGAGCTGAACACCTTCCCCTACGCCATGGCGGCCTACCTGCGCGACACCGACGACCCGGCGGTGGCGCTCGCCGGCGGCTACCTTTTCGGCCTTGCCGGCGAGCCGGTGACCCTTGACGCCACCCGCAGCGTGACGCGCGCCGGTCGCAGCATCGCGGCCGCGCGGTGGCTGCACGCCGATGGCACCGTCCAGCACGAAGCGACGGTCAGGCATACCTGGGCGCGGCCCGGTACCCACACCGTGGTGCTGGAGCTTCTGCTCGACAACGGTCAACGGGTCTGCGATCCGGTCACCGTGCGTATCTACGATGGTGAGGGCGGCAGGCAGCCGGGCTTCTCCGCCTGGGTGAGCCACCATCCGATGCGCGGAGTGACCGCAGGCGAAACGGTGCACGTCTCGCATGTGAAGTGGTCCGCGCCCGGCACCATCGTCGACTGGGGCGATGCCGGCGATGGCCGTGCGACACGCAGCCGGATGCAGCACAGCTACACCGGCACTGGCTGGCACATCGTCTGGCTACGCGGTGACGACGGCCGCTACAGCCATGCCCTGCCGGTGCTCGTCGGCGACTGGCAGGACTCGGCGCGGCTGCACGACGCGGGGCACCGATCGCCGTGAGCACCCAGCTACCCGACGATCAGGTGCGGCCGGCAAACGACGATCGCCAGGCCCGGTTCACCGTGCGCCGGGCCCGCCTCCCTCATGGTCTTTCTGCTGCAAGGCCACCTCGCACTGCCATCACGGCACTTCCCTCGGTCGGCCGATCCTCACAGCGCGCTGCCATGCTGCAGTCGACCGCGGTCACCAAGCTCCGTGCTGACAGCCAGCTGCGCCCCTTCGCGACGCAATCCCATGATGGATCCGGGCTAAGTCCGGCGCGCGCGGCGGAACGCCCCCGGGCTCTCGCCACGATGGCGACGGAACATGCGGTGCAGGTGCGTGGCGGCGGCGAAACCGCTGCGCCGGGCCACCTCGGCCATCGACAGATCCGTCTCGACC
>JBEPXK010000735.1:0-2196 GCA_041641915.1 Planctomycetota bacterium | reverse complement strand
CGCGTTCGGCCCGGCGCAGGGTGCGGATCGCGAAGTAGAGCGGCGTGAGGCAGAACATGCGCATGCGTAGCTGGGTGTGCGGCAGGTGGCGGCAGAAGGCGAGCGCGTCGCGCAGGTGCTGCTCGGCTTTGGCGATCAGCGCTGCGAGCACCCGGCGGGCGGCGGGTGCACTGTGCGGCTGGAGCAGGTGCTTCGGCTCGAGCCCCATGCTGCGGCAGACGTCGGCTGGCACGAAGCACCAGCCGCGTCGCCGGTCGTCGGCCACGTCTTTGATGATGTTGGTCAGCTGCAGGCCGAGGCCGAAGCTGGTGGCCAGGGCCGTGAGCCGACTGCGCCGCCGGCGGGTGATGCGATGCGAGTGGAGGTCGAACAGGGCGGTGAGCAGGTGCCCGACGGTGCCGGCCACGTAATAGCAGTAGCGGTCGAGATCGCCCAGCGTGGCCAGGGCCTGGAGCCCGCCGGGGCGTGCTTGCGGGTAGGCGCGGGCGAACCAGGCCATGCCGCAGCACATCTCGGCCACCCGGGGCCGGATCGCGGCGCGCTCGCGCGCGCTCAGCGAACGGTAGGCGGCGAGGGTGCGATCGGCTTCGGCGGCCAGGCGCTGCTCGTCGTCGGCCGGCGCGGCGAAGGCGGCGGCGACAGGCGCGGCGTCGGGGCCGCCTTCGCCGAGGCAGTCGTGCCAGCGCTGCAACAGCGCCTGCTTGCGCGCCGGTTCCATCGCCGGGCAGTCCTCGATGGTGTCAGCGATGCGGCAGAGCAGGTAGGCCACCAACACCGGGAACTCGAGCCGGTCCGGCAGTAGGCCGATGCAGGCGGCGAAGGTCCGCGAGACCTTCGGCAGCATGGCGCGGCAGTAGTCTTCTTCGGTCCAGGTCATCGGGGGGCGAGCGGCTTGAAGGAGAAGGTGAAGCTGAAGCTGTGGGTGCGTTCGTCGTCGACGTCGTAGCCGAGTTCGTAGCCAAGGCCGATCTCGCCGTCGACCATCCGGCGCAGCACCTCGATCTCGAGGCGGTCGATCTCGCGCGTGGTGGTGTCGTTGATCTGCACGCCGGCGCCCAGGGTGTAGCGGTTGCCGCGCAGCAGGAGTTCGGGTTCGTGCTCCCAGCGCTCCGTCCGCGAGCGCCAGACCGCCTTCTCGCGCAGGGTCACGCGTTTGGCGATCGTCGCGGCGACGGTGGCGTCGAAGGCCCGCCACTGATCGGCGATGCCGTCCCAGGTCGCGTTGGCATCGATGCTCAGGGCGCTGGAGGGGTGGCCGGTGGCCTGGAGTTTGGCGTCGAGCAGTTCGCCGCGCACCAGCTGTTCGCCGCGGCGGACCTCGTCGCGCAGCAGCCAGCGGGTCTCCAGATCGAGCTGCAGCACCACGCGCTTGTGCGCCAGCGAGCTCTCGAGCCCTGCGGTGAGCAAGCGCAGGTCCTCGTCGAGGTCGTCCGCGTCGTCGAAGGCGACCGGCGGCGGGGCTTCGCCGCTGCGCTTGCCGAACCACTCCAGGCCGAGGGCGGGGGTGATCACGTGGGTCCAGTCCTCCTTGAAGTGCGCCTGGAGCCGGAGTTTGGCCGTCGCGTCGGCGTAGGGAACCAGGTAATGGACATCGTCCACGGCTTCGCCGGCGAGGCGCAGCTCCTCGTAGTTGTTGCCGCGCAGGCCCAGGGCGCTCTCGAAGCCGATCCCGCAGTCGAACCAGTGGCTGGCGTTGAACCCGGCGCGGTAGTGTTGGCGCGCAGCGCGGTCGTTGTCGTCGGGCGCGTGCAGCCAGGCGTGTTCGCCTGCGGCCTCGATGTGCAGTGGGCCGAGCAGCTGGACGCCGGGAATGGTCAATCCGATCGCGCCGTTGCGTTCGCTGCCCGGCGCCTGGGGGTGCGGCCGGGTGTCGATGTCGGCGGTCAGGGTGCCGAGCGCCAACGACCAGGCGGCGGCGATGCCACGGCGGGCGAAGGGGCGGTGCTCGATGTCCGCTTCGAGGTAGTCGGCGCGGAAGCGTTCGTCCCAGGGCACGCCGGCGTCGGCATCGGGCAGGCGCGTCCAGCGCGCGTAGAGGCCACCGCCGGGGAAGGCGAGGCGTTGGGCGAAATCGGCGACGTGGGCTTCGCGGTGCTCGAGCACCTGGTGCTTGGAGCGGCGCACGGCCTCTTCGTCGAGCCCGAACCACAGGGCTTCGCCGGCACCGCGCCCCGGTTTGCGCCAGCGCGCGCGGCC
>JBEPXK010000734.1:0-2206 GCA_041641915.1 Planctomycetota bacterium | reverse complement strand
CCTCTGCGGTCAGGCCGCCGGCGTCGGTACGCACGTCGCTGATCTGGATGGTGGTCTTGCGGTAATCGTTGGCGGCCGGATCGGTGCCGCGCTCGGTGAAGGAGAGGCTGCCGTCGGGGGCGCGCTGCCAATCGATGTAGTGCTGCGGCTGAACGAGGATCTCGCCGTCGCTAGCGTAGCTGCCGGAAACCCAGCGATAGTGCGACACCCAGCGCGCCTCGCTGCCCGCGCCGTGCTCGCTGGCGCTGACCGCTGGGGCGATGGTGGTCTTGGTATGCAGGTGGAGGCGACCGTTGTGCTGCGGCCCGTCATCGGTGGTGTAGAAGTCGTACTCGTAGCGCGTGGTCTGGCGCTCGGGATGCGCGAGGTCGGTGGTCGCCACCGGATAGGTCGACTCGCTGGCGAGCAAGACCCGGGCGAGTTTGTCCGGATCGAGGAGATACGCGCCATCATCGTCCTTGTAGGGCGAGTCGTCGGGCACGAAGCGGACGTACTCGAAGCTGCTGACCAGACGGCGTGGCGCGTCGGCGGCGATGCCGGCGCGAGTATAGACGGCCTTCCGATTCTCCTTGTAGTCGGGCACGATCCATTCGTCGTCCTCGTTCTTCTCGCCTGGTGGATAGTAGGTGAACTCGCGCACCACCCCGGCATCGGTGATGCTGGGGGCGCCGGCGTCGGGATCGATCACCCAACCGTCCGCGTCGTAGCTGACCTGATAGCCGACGCAGGCGTTGGGCATGCGTCGTTCGACGATCCGCCCCTGGCTATCGTAGATGCTGTGGGTGATGCGGATCGCGCTCTGAACGCCGGTGGCGGGATCGAAGATCTGCTTGACGCGGTAGACGACCTTGCCGCGCGGCGAGAGGAAGGTCGTGGTCCGGGAACCCACCGGCTGCCATGCCCCGTCGGCCTGCTCGACGCTGCACCTGCGGCGCAGGGTGACCCAGTCGTTGTGCTCGTCGGGTTCGGCCGGGGCATCGGTGCGCGCAAGCTCCCTATGCAGGTTGCTGCCTTTCTCGGTGCTCGACGCACCGCAGGCGGCGCAGGTGCGGGTGTTGCTGGTGACCAGCGGCTCGTAGCCCCAATGGCCACCTTCAACGTATTCCTCCCAGATGCGGGTGGCATAGGCCAGCAGGGCGTCATCGCTCACGCCGACATCGAGCGGACACAGGGCGCGCGGGTCGGCGGCGTCCCAGCCGTCGGCCTCGTGAGCTTGGAGGTAGGCGGCCACCGCCTGGGCATCGAGCTCGAACCAGGGAAGGCCAGCCCAGGTATGATCGGCTGGGTAGTAGACCCGGATGGTCGCCTGCCAACGCTCCTGCTGAGTGCCGTCGTCGGCATAGACGTAGCGCCGGGTGGTCTTGCGGAAGCGCTCGTAAGCAGCCTCGTTCTCCACGTAGGTGTACCAGGTGTGGATCTCGTCGTTGTAGCGCGCGGCGAGACGCGGTTTGCCGGTGATCGGGTCGTAGGCTGCATCGTAGGTCGATTGCATCACGCCCGCCTGCGAGCCGGCGGTGCTGTGCGCGTAGGTCTGGACGTACGACACCCCGTCCGGGGTGGTGCCGCGACGCATGCGGTAGGTGCGTGCGCCACTGATCGTCGAACCGGTACCCGCACCAGAACCGGCGCCGCCACCGCCGCCACCGCCGCCGCCGCCGCCACCGCAGCCGCCGCCATCCTCTTCGTCGACCCACTCGACCTGATAGCTGTCGCCAGGGGTACGTCGGACGACCGAACCGTAACGGCCGGTCCAGATAGCCCCATCGTAGGAGACCGGCTCGCTGCCCTCCTTGCGCATGATCACAGCGCCCGAGGGCGCATTGCCAACGGGGCTGTCATAGCCCTGCTCCTCCTGCCAGTTCGGCGTGTAGGTGTCGATCGGCGAGGAGTAACGGCTCACCGCAAGCTCGCCCGTGCAGGGCAACCTGCAGTACTCGATGTCTGCAGAGCGGGCACTGTCGCCCCAGAGGGTCGACGTCCACAGGAGTGGACCATCGGGGTCCGACTCCGAGCCTGCGCTCGGGGAGCTGCAACCCGAACAGGACGAGGAGCCCTCCGGATCCCCATGGACCTCTTCCGCGTGCGCACAGCAGCAGGGATAGGCATCGTCATTGGCCGGCGGGGACACCGATGCGACCAGTATGTTGGAGGCGCAGAGCGCAGCGATGCACGTCAGGATGCGCACGAGCGAGCGAGGGAGAGACAT
>JBEPXK010000733.1:0-2209 GCA_041641915.1 Planctomycetota bacterium | reverse complement strand
TCGGTCGGGGTTCGCGGCCTGCGGCCGCGTTTTCTGCCCATTTTCGCAGAAAAGCACCCCTCGGTCGGCCGGTCGCCCAGCCAGGCCTGGCTGGGCTTCGGCCGAGGGGGGCGCTGCTGCCTCCCTCGCGCGTTCAGGGCGCGGGGGCGGGCGGGGGATCTGATTCGGGCAGCCGTGTCTGCAGGTCTTCGCTGGGGGCGGAAGGCTCCGGCTCCGGCTCCGGCGAGGGTTCGGGGTCGGGCATGGCCTCTGGGATGACACGGATCTCGCCGAGGTAGAGCTGCGCCAGCGGGACGGGCCAGTCGCTGGCCGGGTAGCTGGCGACGATGCTGCCGAGGCTCTTGCGCAGGTTTTTGAGCAGGCGGCGCCGCTGGTCGGCGTCGATGTCGGGCGCGTCGGCGTGGTAGCGCAGCAGGACGGCGTTGAAGAAATCGATGTCCGCGTGGTATTCGCTCGGGTAGCCCTGTTTGGCGAACGGGGTGGTGGCGCTGCGTAGATGGGCCATCAGCCGTGCCGGCAGGTGGTCGGTGCGCGGGTTGGCGGTCCAGCTGGCCAGCGCCTGCTGGCGATCGCCCATGTAGAGATAGAGCTCGCCGAGCCAGAGGCGGGCCCAGGCGCGCAGGTCGGCGCGGGGTTTGCGCGCGCCGATCACCGCGTGGTAGGCGGCGAGCGAGGCGTCGTAGAAGCCACGGCGGCTGTCGAGTAGACGTTCGGCGTGGGCGACGCGCAGCAGCCCTTCGTGGCGCAGGTGGCGATGCAGCGCGCTGTCTTCGGCCACCGCCTGATAGCGATCGCGCGCGCGCTGCAACTCGCCGGCGCCGAGGTGGATGTCGCCGATCTGCAGGGTGATGGTCGCGAAGGCGCGTTCTTCTTCGAGGTAGTCGGCGAAATCGGCTGCGGTGCGCAGCAGCTGCAGCGCGCGTTCGGCGTTCTGACGTGCGAGCTGCGGATCCTCGGCGCGGTGGAGGTAGTGGTTGAGCAGGTTGAGCAGGTCGGTCTTGGGGATCGAGGCCAGGAGGTGGCGTAGTTCAAAGCGCTGGCGCAGCGACTCGAAGTACTGTTCGGCCAGCTGGTATTCGCCGAGCCGGGCGGCGCTGATCCAGGCCTGGGCGGTGGCGATCTTGTAGTAATACCGGTCCTCGAGGCTGTCGGCGATGATCCGTTGGAAGGTCGCCAGCGCGCGCTTGAGGTCGTCGCGGTTTTCGTTGCCCAGCGCGCTGTAGCACAGCCCGATGCGGTAGAGCGCGTCCTTGCGCCGCTCGTGCGCGGGGAAGTCGGCGAGGAATTGTTCGTAAAGCTGGATCGCGCGGTGGAAACGCCGCTCCTGGCGCATCAGGTCGGCGGTCTCGAGCCGACTGACCAGTTCGGGTTTGCGTTGGCGTTCGAGCAGCACGTTGCGCAGCTGCACGGTCTGCGGCGCGACCGCGATGTGGACCCGGTTGTTGAGCGAGCCCTCGATCGGCACCGGGTCGCGATAGGGTTCGAGCACCTGCTCGCCGTTGACGTGGACCTGGATGTTCTCTTGGATCTTGCTCAGGCTCAGGCGCAGCGGGAAGGCCGGGTCCACCGGGCGCGAGCTGACCACCGAGCGTTCGCGGGCGCCCGAGCCCGGCGTGCCGCGCAGCAGGGTGAGCGTGACCGGGGTGGCGGTGTCGTCCTCCTGGCGTTCGGATTCCAGCCGCAGGGCGTAGCCCTGGCCGATGTCGCCGTCGCAGATCATCATCTCGAGCAGCGGATCGTGTCCGGCCACCGGCACCACCTCGGCCGAGAGCCGGACGTTCTCGTTGGTCACATCCGGTAGCGAGATCAGCTCCATCTCGTGTCCGCCGATGCGCTTGGTGAGCTTGGGCCGGTCGGTCGCGGTCCAGTCCAGCCGGCCCGGGTGGTGCCAGCGCTCCTGCCATTCGGGTTGCAGGCGTTGGAGCAGTTCCTGATCGCCTTCGCGCGAGGTGCGCATGTCCTCGAGCCGGCCGATCACCCGGCGGGTGAGGATGATCCCGCCGACGAGCAGAATGAACAGCGCCAGGCCGGCGCCGGCCAGCGTGCGGCGGCGGCGCCACAGCGCGCGGGCGAGCAGCACGGGGGTGCGCAACCGCCGCGCGCGCACGCGCATGCCCTCGAGGATCCGCCGCAGATCCTCGGCCATCGCCTCGGCGTTGGCGTAGCGGTCGCGGGGGTCCTTGGCCATCGCCTTGAGCACCACGGTCTC
>JBEPXK010000732.1:0-2209 GCA_041641915.1 Planctomycetota bacterium | reverse complement strand
GGTCGCAGCCGGCCTCGATACGATGCGCCAGGCCTTCGTTGTAGCCGTGCCAGAAGCACACCCGACCCGGGTGGCGCCCCTGGAGCATGCGCAGCGCCTGCTCGTAGACCGGGTCGCCAGCGCCGAGAACCACCAGGGCCATGCGGCCATCGAGAATGTAGGGCCCAACGCCCTCGAGGATCAGCTCGATGCCCTTCTGCTGCACCAGCCGGCTGACGGTGCCGACGAGACAGACGTCGTCATCGATCGGATCGAGACCGAGCTCGTCGATCAGCGCGCGCCGGCATGCCGCCTTGCCTTTCATGCGTCCACGCGAGTAGTGCGCCGGCAGATGGGGATCGGTCGATGGATTCCAGATCGTGGCGTCGATGCCGTTGGCGATGCCGTCGAGCTTGTAGGCGTGGTGCCGCAGCACCGCCTCCATGCCGTGGCCGTATTGCGGCGTCTGGATCTCCTCGGCGTAGCGGCGCGAGACCGTGGTCACCCGGTCGGCGAACACGATGCCCGCCTTCAACGCGCTGATGCTGCCGTGGTGTTCGACCTGGGCCGGATTGTAGAGCCAGGGGTCGAGGCCGAACAGGCGCATGGTGTCGGACGGGAAAATCCCCTGATAGGCGACGTTGTGGATGGTGAACACGCAGCGGGTCGCGGGCAGCACGCGGCTGAAACCGCGCTGCAACAACGCGGGTACGAGTCCGGCCTGCCAGTCGTGGGCGTGAACCACATGCGGAATCCAGTCGAGGAAGCGGGGCAGGGCCAAGGCCGCCTTGCACAGCACCGCGAAGCGGCGGGCGTTGTCCTCGAACTCGCTACCCGGGGTCGGGCCGTAGAGCCCATCACGATCGTAGAGCTCGTTGCAAGCGAGCAGGTAGCAGGTCACCCGGCCGATGGTGACCCGACCGACCCCCACCCAATGATCGACGCCGCCGGCCTCGATCACCAGCACGCCCTCGAGCCACTCCAGCCCGTGTTCCTCGGCCACGCGCAGGGCCTGGCGATACCCGGGGATCACCACCCGCGCATCGCACTCGCTGCGCTTGAGCGCCGCGGGCAGCGCGCCAACGACGTCCGCCAGGCCACCGGTCTTGCAGAAGGGCACCGCCTCGCCGGCGACATGGAGCACGCGTAGGGTATCGGGCATAGACGGAGGATGTTCTGTGGACCACCCGGCTTATCAAGTCCGGCCGTCGACCCGCAGGCAGGGCCGCTCAAAGCTCGCCATCTCGCAGGGCTGCGCGAGGATCGGATTGGCCTGGGGCCTCAATCAGATGGGGCGCTGCCCCCTCTGATGGTCCCGTCATCATTGACGTGCAAATGTGCGGCTCCCACATGCCGATGACCACCGCTTGCGCACATCGGCTTCTGACTATTGACCGTCCTGCCTTTGGTCAGAAATTGCCTGTCCCCCTTCGGCGGTCGCGGCGGTGAAAGCCGGCCCTATTCCGCCCGAAGATCGGCAAGGGGGAGGCGGCAGAGTCGGCTATCGTCCAGGCCGATGAACAGGAAGGGCGCTGGGGCCTCGACCACCGCGAGACTCCGAGGGCGGAATGGGCCGCAGTCGATGATCTTTGCGACCTGTCCCGCCTCGTCCCACAGGCGCACCGTACCATCCTCGCTGGCTGTGATGGATTGGTCCTTTCCCCAGGTGGCCACGGCGACGACCTCGTCGGCATGGCCGTAAAGGTGCTGCAGCACTTCGCCACTCCTTCCGTCGAGGATCATGGCATAGGTCGGTGCAGCGACCATCTGGCCATCGATGTGGACCACACCGGCGGCATAAACCATGCCGCCGATGAGCAACCGGCGGTCATCCGGGAACCATGTGCCTGCCTGGGGGACGAATTGGAGCTGATCATCTCCCTCGCGCGACGGCAATTCCTCCAATCGCACCAGGACCTCCTCATCGATGCGATTCCGGATCTCCAGGCGCCAGGGCCGCTCATCGGAACGGGATGGGCTGCCACCGGCGACCAAGGCGGCGTCCCCGCTGACGGCCAGCATGTGCAACATGCCTCCGGACATCGTCCAGGAACCGGTCATGACCCCCTTCTGGAGATCCCACTCCCGGACCAGGCTATCGGCATAGGTGATCCAGGCCTTCTGTGCACGCTGATCGACCACGGCCGAGCGTTCGCTTGGGATGGCATATTCGCGATCAGGCAGCAGGAGACTGGTCTCGCCGCTTTCGACCTGGATGACCTTGGCCTGT
>JBEPXK010000731.1:0-2217 GCA_041641915.1 Planctomycetota bacterium | reverse complement strand
GCTCTCGACCCAGGCGATGAGCGACTGCGCCCGTCGGTCGATCCAGTCGTCGCGGATGGCGTCGGCCAGACCGCCGCAGAACTCGTGGCCGACCTCCTCCGACACCAGGTCCCATGTAGCCGAAGCCTCCGCTTCTTCGGCGCCTTCAGCGTAGCACCGCACGCGATCGTCCTCGTAGAATTCGTCGCCGACCGATGGGTCACTCGCTCCCGTATCGAGGTCGGACCACGCATCCGCGGCGGCGAGGTCTGCGACCAGGCCCTCCCAGTCGCCTGGCTCCAGCTCGTAGTCGCTCCCGGCGGGGATGAGATCCTCGACTCGCTCGACCAGTTCGGCGGCAGCGCCCCATGCGGCCGAGGTCATGGCATCGGCAGACGGGGCGTCGCCGTGGTCGCTCTCGGTGATGCGCATATCCTCCAGCGCCTCAGACAGGTCGGCGAGCGATTGCGCGTCGCGGACCTCCTCCGCTATCGCATGCAGATTAGCGGCAGCGGCGCAGACTGGCAGCACCATGGCCGCGACACTCTCGGCCTCTTCCGCGGTCAGGGCGGTGTCGCGCTCGCCGATGTATGCGGCCATGACGTCGATGTCGTCGGAGTCGACGGCGATCAAATCCTCGTCGCAGTCGATGCCGGCCGAGGAGAGTCCGCCGCATACAGTGATGTCGCCATGCGGGGTGGTGGTGTGGGCGCCGTATGATTGCGCCCACGAATAGGGTCCCTCCCAGGCTTCCCAGGCGGCGGTGGCGATGTCGTTTGTGGTGGTGGTGGTCATGATGTGACTCCAGCGGGCCAGTCGGGGCCGCATCCGTCGCCGGGGCGGTGAGTGTTGCGGGCCGGCGATCCCGCGTGTGCATATCTCTAGTATAGGCTGGCCTAGACCCAGTGCAAGCGCAAAGTCTAGGCCAGCCTATACGAGCGGGCGGCGGGTCCAGCGCAGGTGGCCCAGGCCGGCGGCGTGGCCGATGCGGAGGGTCACGCTCAGGCGGGGATCGGCTGTGCGTCCCTCGGCGATATCGCGCACGCTCGGCCACGACAGGCCGGCGTCGCGCGCGATCGAAGCGAGGGTCTTGCCGTCGGGCAGGTGCTGCAGTGCCGTGCGGACTGCGGCGAGGATCTCGTCTGGTGTCGGGTCATGGGCTGGCATGGCGGTCTCCTGTGGGCTGATGATGCGCCAGCTCCTGGGCCTGTCCACTCTGGCGACTGCTGGCCCAGTCGCTGGCGATGGTCTCGAGCGCGGCCAGGTAACTGCGGGTGTCGCGCTCGGTGCGCTCCATCGCATCATCGATGGCTGCCGATGGGGTGTCGCCATGGCCCTGGGCCAGGCCGATCCAGGCGTCGTAAACGCCCACGTAGATGACTGCGTGCCAGCTGATGGCGCGGGTCCGCGGGCTCGGGCGCGCCGTGACGTCGCCGCGGTGCTCGCCGTCGATGATGATGGCGTAGCGGTCGCTGGTGAGGTGGTCAATGCGTATGGTCATGGTAGGTCGCTCCTGTGTGCGGGGTCTACGGGCGTGCTAGGCGCGCAGCGCGGCGAGCAGCTCGTCGACGTAGGCGCGGCGGTGGGCGGTGTCGCCGTCCACTCCGTCGACTGCGCAGATGCACGCGCGCAGCGTGCGGTCGAGCCGGGCCTGGATCACTGCGTCGGCGGTGGTGGCGCGACCGCGCGCAGCGCGCGCGCGGTAGTCCTCTACTCGCTGGGCGATCAGGACCAGGAGGTCGATGTGGTCAGCTGCGGGCGTGGTAGTGGTGGCTGGCATGGCTGGCTCCTGTGGTGTGCTACTGCCGCAGCCCCGGCCCGCGCGACGCGGGACCGGGGAGAAGGGTCGCTCGACCAGCGATCCGGGGTCTCACGCCCGGCGATCCGTCCCGCGCGGAACGGCACGGGGCGGGGTCAGCCCTGCTCGCGACCGGCGATGTCGGCGAGGGCAGCCAGGCGCATCGGTTCGAGCGCGGGCTGCCATCTCCAGGCCTGAGGGTGGTCGCCTATCTCTGCGAGCAGCTGATAGCCCCAGTGGGTGACGGTGTCGCCGTCCACTTCGACCGCTGCGGCAAGCGCCGCAGCCGACCAAGCATCACCGCCAGTGGCGTATCGGCGAACAAATCCGCCGCCCCGCGGCACGCGGAGCGCGTCGAGGTAGACGTCCCAGCCTGAGTCCTCAGAAGTGGGGCTGGTGAGGATGTCCTGGTCGACCGCCCTGGTCGTCCCATCGCCAGG
>JBEPXK010000730.1:0-2220 GCA_041641915.1 Planctomycetota bacterium | reverse complement strand
TGCTCAGCACGTAGAGGATCGGGATCACGACCACGATGATCGCCGTGAGCAGCACCCAGTTGCCCCCGCGGGATTGTGTGCTGGCCGCGGGGGCCGCGTTCGGGCTCGACGTGTTCGCATCGCTCATGGCTGGCTCCGGCTACGGCCCACCCACGACGGGGCGTTCGCCGACGATGCTATGTCGGTGTTGCGATGCGGCAATCAGGTGGCCCTTCGCCGTCAACCGGGGCCGGCTATCGCCGCGCGATGCCGCCTCCGCCCTGCGGCCCTTGTTCGGCGGAAAACAGGGCTCTGTCGGCCGATGGGGGCCGGCCCGACCTCCATGCCCCCCTCGGCGGCGCGCTGACGCGCACAAGGCGGGGATCGGTTCGGTGGCCTTTCCTGGAGCGCTGCAACCATGGTGGCTGGGCCGCCGGGGCCGATCGCTCGATCCCGGCAGGCAACGGGCCATCAGCCATCAGCCACAACCGCTGCCAGGCCGCCCTTCATCGCGCCCCCATCCCCCGCATGCACCGCACACTTCCGCCCCCCACACCATCGGCTACCGTTCCGCCCCGCGGCGGACAGCCGCGGGCGATGGAGTCAGACGATGAAGCCCTGGGTCTGTATCGATAGCGCCGCGGTACCCGGCGGCGGGGAGTTGCACCTGTGGCAGCACGCGACGGGCTTTGCGATCCGTGCCGGACCGCACGAGCTGATGAACAGTCGCGCCCACGCCTCGGAAGATGCCCTCGCCGACCTCGCACGCGAGCGGCAGGGACCGCGGCCACGCCAGCGCATCCTGATCGGTGGCCTGGGCATGGGCTTCACCACGGCGGCGGCGCTACGCGGCCTGGCCGCGGACGGACGGATCACGGTCGCCGAACTGGTAAGCGCGGTGGTGCGCTGGAATCGTGGGCCGCTCGCCGGGCTCAGTGGCCACGCGCTCGACGACCCGCGGGTCGAGCTCGTGCTCGACGACGTCGCGGTGCCGATGCGCGAGCAGCGCGCAACCTACGATCAGATCCTGCTCGACATCGACAACGGCCCCGCCGGCCTCTGCGCCGGGTCCAACCACTGGCATTACAGCCCGGCGGGTCTGGCCTGCGCCCGCGAGGCCCTGCGCCCGGGCGGGATCCTGGGCGTGTGGTCGGCGGTGCCGGATGCCGCCTTCACTGCCCGCCTGCAACGGGCCGGTTTCGTGGTCGAGACCGTCCGCGTCCGCGCCCACGGCGGACGCGGCGCCCACCATCACATCTGGCTGGCGACGCGTCCGCCCGAACGCCGCGCCTGAGCGTAACTGCTCAGGCCCATCGGGCATGAGTAGGTACCTGCCTTCTTCGGGCCCCATCGCAAGCGATGGGGCTGGCGCCAGAGGAATGGTGGGCGGATAGAATCGGCGCAGCCGATCCGCCCACCCATGGATCGGCGAGGCCGATCCATGGGAATCCCGACAAAGCCAGAGGGGTAGGTCCATTCGCTTGCGAATGGACCGTAGGGGCGAAGCCCCTGAGTAGTTACGAACCGATGAATCCAGGGTGTTCGTCTGCGGACACGGCCCGCGAGCCGTCGCCCGATCCGTCACCCGGATCGGAGCGACCGATTCAGTGCAGCGCGAAAAAGCCCGGGGTGTAGTCGCTGCGCACCACCCGGCCGCTGGGCACCTGGCGCACGATCCAGTTCTCCACCACCACGTCGTTGAGGCGCGACTGTTCGTATTTGGTCAACAGGAAGCGCAGGAGGCTGCGGACGTTGAACTCGAACGGCGAGCGCTGCGACCGGTTGATGACCACCGTGCGGCCGGACAAACGGGCGGTGAACTCGACCTCATGGTGGTAGAGCGAATAGGACCAGGGCTCGCCGTTGATCTCGATGTGGGCCCGGTTCTCCTCGTCCAACGGCGAGCGCTCCGCCTGCAGGATCTCGGGATTGTCCTCGAGCCAGGCGAACAACGCGAACTGGTGGGCGATGAGGTCGTTGAGGTCGGCGACGCTGATCACGAGTAGCGAGTGTACCATCCCGAAGCCGACTGAGAAGACCGCCCTGAACCCACTTGTACGCCTGCTACGAAGAAATGCGGCGAGCATCGAGACGCCGGCAATGCCGGCGTGGCCCGCTGGCCGATACCCGAGATCGGACCTCCCCACGTCCGGCGTGCGTCGATACCGCACCAAGCGTTCCTGGCGTGCCCGTAGCGCGGTGTAGCCTGTCGGCGATGGACACGCGCAGCGACATCGCCGG
>JBEPXK010000729.1:0-2223 GCA_041641915.1 Planctomycetota bacterium | reverse complement strand
CGCCGTCGGTACCGTCACCACCGTCGGTACCGTCACCACCGTCAACGCCGGCGCCGCCGCCATCGTCATCACCGCCGCCGCTGCCTCCGCAGGAGACGAGCAGGCAACACAGGGTCAGGGCCATGAAGGCCGAGAGTGCTTTGAGGAAACGTTGCATATCGGACGCTTCCTTCAGAGGGGGCGCTGCCCCCTCGCGCCTTCGGCGCACACTCCCACGGCCTCGGTCGGGGTTCGCGGCCTCCGGCCGCGTTTTTCTGCGGGCCTGCGGCCCATTTTCGCAGAAAACCACCCCTCGGTCGGCCGACCCGTTGACGACGATTCTTGCCGTGCGAAGGTGCTGCGCGAGCTCTGAGGGACCCGTCATATCGGACCTCCTCTGGGAAATCGCATCGCCGGTTGCATAGCTGTGGTCGTTCATGGTTGGTCCCTCCCCTGGGTGGCGCGCTGGATCGGGAGCAGTCGAATGGAGTACTCGGCTTCCCGACGTAGGTCGGCGTAGTGGTGCACCATGGTCCCATCGATCGAAGCGATGGCATCGCCGGGACGCAGGCACGACGCGACCGCCGCCCGCTCACCTGAACGGATGACCGACACGCACACCTCCCGAGTGACCGGTTCGGAGGTGACTGCATGCGTGGCGCTCGGGGCATCGACGAGCCGAGCCGTACGGGGAGAAAGACCGTCGTTCGTGGAGGCGACGGGCAGTGCCCCCTGTCCGATGGCCGCCAGTGCGGTCGCTGCGGCGGCAGCCACGCCAGCGGCCACCATGCTGCGTCGCCAGGGGCCGGGAATGGCCGGGCGTGGCGCCGGTTGTGCCAGCGCCGGCTCGACGCTCTGGGCCCGAAGCAGACGCAGCTCGCCTTCCAGGCGGAGGCGCTCGACGAAAGCCGAACGGTTCTCGCGGGTCTCGAGCAGTCGTTCGAGGCGCTGTTTGCCGGTCGCATCGAGGGTTCCGTCGAGGTAGGCCTCGAATAGGTCGTCGCGATCATCCATGGCTGCCTCCTTCTTGGGTGCGCACGCAGTTCTCCAGCCATTTCCGGGTCCGACAGAGTTTGGTGCGCAAGGCTCCCGGTGAGCTGTCGGTCCGTTCGGCCATCTGCTCATAGCTCAGGCCTTCATCGTAGTACCAGGTCAACAGACGCCGTACGTGCTCGCCGAGCCGTTCGAGGCAAGCACGCAGACGATCACGCCGCACATCGCCGCCCGAGCCGCTGCGCTCGATCTGCTCCAGGTCGGCAAAGGCGTCCGGGCTCAGATGCAACACCCGCGATTCCCGCCGCGCGCGATCGGCACGCTTGAGCACCTCGAAGCGCGCGGTGGCGAAGGCCCAGGCACGGAAGTTGGACCCGGGCTCGAAGCTGTCGAACTTCTGCCAGAGGATCGCGGCCGCTTCCTGCACCACGTCGTCGGCATCGACCGGAGGCACGCCCTGCCGCACCACAAAGCCGAACAAGGCCGGATAGTGGTCGAGAAACAGACGCAGGAAGGCGCTATGGCCCATCGGCTCGGACATGCAGTACCCTATACGATTACCCGCGCGAAACACCCCGATGTTACACGGGAGTACCCCTCCCTGCACGCAGCGTCTGAGCTCGCCGCCGCGACCACGATCCTGGGGGATCCAAGAGGTGCGCCCCCTGCCCGGCGGCGCCGACTACGGCTTGCACGCCGGGCCGGGGAGGCACCCTGTGGCGCGCCTGGAGGGGCTCGCCATGGATTCACGCCCGGTCATCGTCGCCATGGATCTCGAGGGGGTGCTGGTCCCCGAGATCTGGATCAACGTCGCCGAACGCACCGGCATCGAGGCCCTGCGCCGGACCACCCGCGACGAGCCCGACTACGACGTGCTCATGCGTTACCGGCTGGACATCCTCGCGCGCGAGGGCATCGATCTGGCTACGATCCAGGACGTCATCGGGGACCTCGCGCCGCTGCCGGGCGCGCGCGAACTGGTCGGCTGGATCCGCGAACGCGCCCAGCTGATCATCCTCTCCGACACCTTCTACCAGTTCGCCACCCCGCTGATGCGGCAGCTCGACTGGCCGACGCTGTTCTGCCACGATCTCGAGGTCGACGCGGCCGGCCGGCTGACCGGCTACCGCCTGCGCATGCCCGACCAGAAGCGCGCGAGCATCGCGGCCCTCCACGGGTTGAACTTCCGCACCATCGCCTTCGGCGACAGCTACAACGACACCGCCATGCTCGGCGCCGCCGACGCCGGGG
>JBEPXK010000728.1:0-2228 GCA_041641915.1 Planctomycetota bacterium | reverse complement strand
GGCTTCGACGTCGACCAGCCGCGCAACCTCGCCAAGAGCGTCACCGTCGAGTAGGTTCGATCACGTTCAGCAGGGTCACCCCCACCGCGGCAGGTCTGCGGAGGCTGTCGCGTAATTCCTTCGGCGTGTCGCTGCGTTCGTGATCGTTTGGGTCGGTTGGATTGAGGTGTGGCTCGTCGGTATGTGACTGCGGATCGTGATCAGGGGTTTTTGTTGCCGCCGGATTTGCGGGATTGGCTACCGGAGTCGGAGTTGGCGTGGACGGTGTTGGATGCGGTGGAACAGCTGGATTTGGCCGGGTTCGAGTCTGTGTATCGAGCCGATGGGGCCGGTCGCCCGCCGTATGACCCGGCGATGATGACCGCCCTGTTGTTGTATGCCTACAGCGATGGGGTGCGCTCTTCTCGGCAGATCGAACGCCGCTGCGAACGGGATATCGCCTATCGGGTGATCTGCGGTAATCATGTCCCGGATCATGCCTCGATCGCCCGGTTCCGGGCCCGCCACCGCGACGCGTTGAATGGGTTGTTCGTGCAGGTGCTGCGCATGCTGGCCGAGGCTGGCATGGTCCGGGTGGGGTTGATCGCCATCGACGGCACCAAGCTGCGTGGCAACGCTCGTGGTACGTGCAATCGCACCGCCGAACAGTTGGAGGCCGAGATCGCCGAGCTGTCGGCGCAGGTTGAGGCCCTGCTTGCCGAGGCCGATGTGACCGATGCCGCCGAGGATGACGCGCATGGGGGTCGTCGTGGTGATGAACCCCCGGAGGATCTGGCCTCACGGCAACGCCGTCTCACGGTGTTAAAGAAGGCCAAGCAGCGGTTGGATGATGAGGCCGCGGCCGCGCAAGCCGCCCAGGACGCCAAACGCCAGGAGTGGGAACGCAAACGCGCCGACGGTGGCAAGGTCGGCGGCCAACCAGGGAAGACGCCGCCCAAACCTCAGCGTCCGGCGAAGATGAATCTCACCGACCCCGACTCCAAGATCATGCACAGTCATGGCCGGTTTCTGCAGGGCTACAACGGCCAAGCGGTGACCGGCGCCGGCCAGGTCATTGTCGCGTGTGATGTGACGAACAGCTCCGCGGATAACCCGTCGCTGCATCCCATGCTCGACCTCACCCGACAGAACCTGGACGGCGCCGACGTCGATGACCCGATCCGCGGCTGCGTGGGTGACTCCGGCTATGGCGGCAAGGACAATCTGACCACCTCGGCCGATCCGATCCTGCTGATCAGCACCAGCACCGGCCGCAAGCAAACGGACACCACTTCACCCAAGCATCCGGCCGTGCGCAAGATGGCCAAGCGCCTGGAAACCCCCGCCGGGAAACGGCTCTACCGCCGCCGAGCCGCCATGATCGAACCCGTCTTCGGGCAGATCAAGAACCGCCTCGGCGAGCATCTACCCTTCCGCGGCCTCGACGCGGTCAAAGCCGAATGGACCCTCATCTGCACCAGCCATAACCTGCTCAAATACTGGCGCCACCAGCACACCGCACCGGCGCACGGATGAAGGGACTCGACAAACCAGCCGGCAATCCGGGCGATCCCAGCCCTTCCCGGGAACAGTCGCGACCATCCTTGACCGATCACACCAGGCCATGCCCGGCACGATCGCCAGACCAACATGACCACCGGATGTCAACCAGGCCCAACACCGACCGATCCCCCCACCCTTTGTGCAACAAACTCTGCAAGCCTGCCGCGGTCGGGCCGGGCCTGCCGAACGTGATCGAACGCCGAGCTCAGTTGGTGTGCAGCTCCACGTTGAGGCCGCCCCAGTCGCCGGACCGGGCGAGCGCCTCGACGGCGCCGGTGACGCTGTTGCGGCGGAACAGCAGGCCGCTCTGCCCGGACAGGTCGCGGGCCTTGACCACCCTGCTGTCCGGGAGGCTCACCTTGGTGCCGGCAGTGACGTAGCAGCCCGCCTCCACGACGCAGCCGTCGCCGAGCGAGATCCCGATGCCAGCGTTCGCGCCCACCAGGCACCCCTTGCCCACCGAGATCACCTCGCTGCCGCCGCCAGACAGCGTGCCCATGATGGACGCCCCGCCGCCGACGTCCGAGCCCTCACCGACCACGACGCCGGCGGAGATCCGTCCCTCGACCATCGACGCGCCGAGCGTGCCCGCGTTGAAGTTGACGAAGCCCTCGTGCATCACGGTCGTTCCCTCGGCCAGGTGCGCGCCCAGGCGCACCCGGTCCGCGTCGGCGATGCGGACGCCG
>JBEPXK010000727.1:0-2243 GCA_041641915.1 Planctomycetota bacterium | reverse complement strand
GTCCGCGGGGGGCTTGAGCGGGACGTCGGTGAAACGGATGAACAGGTCGGCGAATGGGCCGGAGGTGTTGGACATGATCTCGTGGATGCTCGGGGCCAGCTTGCGGATGAGCAGGTAGTCGGCGTAGCTACGGCCATCGCGGAAGGCCTCGATCTTGCGCTTCACGCCCTCGGCCTCGGCGGCGTAACCCATGCGCTTGACCTCGGCCTCGGCGAAGCCGCGGGCCCGACGGGCCGCGGCCAGGTCCTTGGCGGTGTCGAGCTTGATCTTGGATACCGACAGGTCCTTGCTCGCCTGGGTGACTTTGATGTTGTTGTATTTCTCGGCCGAGCGGATGTTCTCGGCCACGCTCTGGCGCACCTGACCCAGGGCGTCTGCGCGATCGCTCATCCGTTGTTGGATCACCTGGGTCAGGCGACCGCCTTCGCGTTGCTCGGTGCCGTCCTCGCCCTCGACCAGGGTGCCGATCTCGACCTTGATCTGTTCCAGGTCGCGTTCGATCTGACGCCGCGCGAGTTCGCGGCGGCTGAACTGCTCGCGGATCTCCTTGGGCGGTTCGGTCGAACGGATGACCACCGCTTTGATGTCGAGCCCTTGTTCGGCGCACTCCTTCTTGAGCTCGTCGGCGACCGCGTTCTGGACTTTGATCCGGGTGTCGCCGGTGATGTAGTCGGTGGCGCTGTAGGCGCCGCCGGTGACGCGGAAGAACGAGCGGGCGTAGGGCAGGATGATCTTGCGCTCGAAGGCGGCGATGCCGCCGGTGCGGTCGCTGGTATCGATGAAGCGGACGAACAGCTCGGGCAGCTTTGCGGTGATCGGCGCCCATTCGATCGTACCTTCGACGATGATCGGGAAGCCGTCACGCGAGGGGAAGCTGATCGCCGAGGGGCCCTTCATCTCGAATTTCTGTGAGCGGACCTCGACCGGGGTGACGCGGAAGACGTAGGGGTTGCTGTATTCCGGATAGGTGCCGGGGCGCAGGTAGTTCGGCTGGGTGCCGATCTCGCCCTCGGTGACCACGAACACGTTGGGTTCCGCCGGCGGTGTGCCCACCAGACGGGTGATGATCCCGACGTGGCCCGGCTCGATGCGTTGCATGTCGGCGATCTCGACCCGATATTCGTACTGGTTGCTGAATTCCGGATAGCGGCCGGGCTTGAGCACGTCGGGCACGATGCCCTTCTGCTCGCTGCGCACGGCCATGATCTGGTCCTCGGGCAGCTCCTCACCGTAGAGTCGGACCTTGATCCCGACCCGCCCCTTGGGAATGACCACCGCGCGTTCCGGCTCGGTCCAGTCCCAGGTATAGGGGTTTTTGAAGTAGCGCCCCTCCTTGAGGATGATCTTCTGGATGCCCTTGTGTTCCTCGTCGGGCGCGAGGATGCGATCGTTGGTGATGTTCTCACCGGTCTTCTTGACCAACACCACGTAATGCTCCGGCGGCACGTCGATGCGCATGCCGAACCAGACGAAGATGAAACCGCCGAACAGGATGACCGCGAGCGCGATACCCCCGTTGATGAGCAGCTGACGCCGGCTGAGCGCGAAACGCCCGGCGACGCTGCCGGGACCGGGGTCGATGTTACCGTCTTCAGGCCGGTAAGCTGGGCGTCGTCGTCGCATACGTCTCTCCTTGTCCGCGGAATTGGGCCGTCCGGGCGGCGGGCGCTGATGCTATAGGCATGGCACGAAAAGCCAAGCCCGACCATTAGGCCCTGGTTCACTGCCCTCATCGACGTGGCTCGTCGTCATTCCATGTGGGTGGTGTCAGCGCCGCCGTGAGGCCCTCCGTGTGGGGTCGGGGCCGGCAGGGGTGCACCCCAACCCCACACGGAGGACCCCATGGCTCGTCATCACCAGTTCCGCATCTGGCCCCTGGCGCTCGCGATCATCACGCTCGCCCACGAAGACCTGCAGCGTTTGCGCGGTGAAGCGGATCTGCGCAATCAGATCAAGCGCAGTTCGCGTTCCATCGCCGCCAACATCGCCGAAGGGGCAGGACGTAGGACCGACAGGGATTTTCGGTACTTCCTGAGCATTGCCCGCGGCAGCGTGGCAGAACTCGGTAGCTGGTATGAGATGCTCGGGGCGCTTGGCTTCATCGACGATGCGCGCCTGGCGCTGGTTGTCGACCGGTGCGACCACTTGGGCCGGTCGCTGAGTCGGCTCATCGCTCGACTCGCTGGCGGGACATAGTCCCGCTTCTCGCTTCTCGCTTCTCGCTTCTCGCTTCTCGCTTCTCG
>JBEPXK010000726.1:0-2245 GCA_041641915.1 Planctomycetota bacterium | reverse complement strand
GACTATGCCATGACCCCGGCGGTGGCGGTCGACATCCTCACCCTCGACTCGGCCACCTGTCCGCCCTGCCGGTACATGGTCGACGCGGTGGATGCGGCGATCGCCGTGGGTGGGGTGCCGGTCGAACGCCACGAACGCAAGTTGGTCAATCCGGACGGCCCGGGCTGGATGCGCGCCCTCGGCGTGGAACAGGTACCGAGCATCTGCATCGATGGGCGACCGGTGTTCGCCTCGCGCATTCCCGATCGGCGTACGCTGGTCGCGGCGCTGGTCGCGGCGGCCCAGACCAAGGGGCTCGAGCCGGTGTGCGCACCAGAGTGCCAGAACGACGCGTGAAAGTGCAAGACGGCTCGGCCGCTCTTGCGATACTCACCGACTTATCAGGAGCAGCCGATGAGTGATCTCGCCGCATTGACCGAAGCGATCAAGAAGGGCGACCGCAGCACCGCGGTCGCTGGCACCAAGGCGGCGCTGGCCGCAGGCACCGCGCCAGGTGAGATCCTCCAGGCGCTGCTCGCCGGCATGGATGACGTCGGCCAGCGCTTCAAGGTGGGTCAGGTCTTCGTGCCCGAGGTGCTGATCGCGGCGCGGGCGATGAAGGAGGCGATGGCCGAACTCGAGCCGGCGCTGGTCGACGCGGGCATCCGACCGGAATTGACCGCGGTGATCGGGACGGTCCAGGGCGACCTGCACGACATCGGCAAGAACCTGGTCGCGATGATGCTCAAGGGGGCCAACTTCGCGGTGGTCGATCTCGGCACCAACGTGCCGGCCGACACCTTCGTCGCCGCGGCCAAGGAGCACGGCGCCCAGATCGTCGGTCTCAGCGCCCTGTTGACCACCACCATGCCGGCGATGAAGACCACCGTCGAAGCGCTCGGCGCGGCCGGCGTGGGGGCCAAGGTGCTGGTTGGCGGCGCGCCGGTGACGCAGGAGTACTGCGACGAGATCGGCGCTGACGGTTACGCCCCCGATGCGGCCAGCGCCGTCGATGTGGTCCGCGAGCTGATGGCCTGAGCCGCGTGGCGGCACCTGCAGCCAAACCGGCGATCATCGCCTGCGCCGTGCTTGAGGACGAGGTCGCCGCGTGCCTGCACGCCTGCGATCCCCCGCCGCCGCTCACCATCCTCGAGCAGGGCCTGCACAACGAGCCCTGGCGTCTGCGCGAGCGGTTGCAGGCGGCGGTGGATCAGATCGAGGCCCAGCACGACGACATCGATGCCGTGGTCCTGGCGTACGGTCTGTGCAGCCGTGGGCTGGTCGGCCTGTGCAGCGGGCGGGTTCCGCTGGTGGTGCCGCAGGCGCACGATTGCATCACCCTGCTGCTCGGCTCGGCCGAGCGCTACGCGTCAGAGATGGCCGCGCATCCCGGGACTTACTGGTTCTCGCCGGGCTGGAACCGCCATGGCGACCCGCCGGGCCCCGAACGCATGGCCCGGTTGCGCGCCGAGTACGTCGCCGCGTACGGCGAGGACAATGCCGACTACCTCATGGCAAGCATGGAGCATTGGGTCCACGACTATGACCGCGCGGTCTACGTCCACCAGGGCGTCGGCAACACCGCGGCCAACGTGGCGCTCACCCGCCGCGCGGCGACGCACTTCGGTTGGCAGTACGCCGGGTTGGTCGGCGATCCGACGCTGCTGCGCGACCTGGTCACCGGTCGCTGGGACGCGGCCCGCTTCTGCATCGCCCCCCCCGGCCGACCGCTGGCCATGGGCAGTCCACCGGCAGTCCTGGTTCCCGGAGCGCCGGCATGAGTCATGAGACGGTACGGCTCAGCGCCACGCCTACCGGCAGCGAAGCGTGGCACGCCAGCACGTTTGCGCCGGGTACCGCGCTCGATGCGGCGCTGGAGCGTCTCGGTCTGGGGTTGGAGCGACGCTGCGGCGGGCGCGGCAGCTGCGGCTCCTGTCGCGTCGAGCTGATCGCCGGCGCGGTGGAGCGCATCGATGGCAGCGTGGTCACGGCGCCTGCCGTGGTGCCCGCCTGTCGGCACCGCCTGCGTGTGGGCGGCAGCGTGGAACTGCGCGTGCCGGCCGCCTCCATGCGCGCGTTGGGCGCGGCGGCTGTCGGTGCCTTCGCGGTGAACGCGGGTGAGCCCGCTATGCTCGGGGACGCCACCGGCTTGGGTCTCGCGTTGGATATCGGCACCACCACCGTGGTCGCCGCGCTGATCGATCGCGGCACTGGCGCGATACTCGCGCACGCCGGGGCCGATAACGCCCAGGCGCGCTTCGCCGAC
>JBEPXK010000725.1:0-2248 GCA_041641915.1 Planctomycetota bacterium | reverse complement strand
ACCGCCTGGATCGCGGTCAACGCGTTTTCGGTCTTGACGCCGTTGCGCGTGAGCAGCGCAATAGTTGCGCCGAACTGGTCGAGGTTGAGGCCGGCCGAGGCGGCAAGGCTCGACACCTTACCGATGTTTGGGGCCAGTTCGCCGAAAGTCGTCTTGCCGCGGCGAACTACCGAGAACAAGAAGTCGGA
This sequence comes from Planctomycetota bacterium, assembly GCA_041641915.1. Taxonomy (GTDB): domain Bacteria; phylum Planctomycetota; class UBA11346; order UBA11346; family UBA11346; genus SLQH01. The sequence goes on along the minus strand of JBEPXK010000725.1, from coordinate 2,060 downwards.
GACCTCGGCGGCGCGCTCGGCGCTCATGCCATAGGAATTAAGCACGGTGGTAATTGCGTCGGCTGCCGTCTTGGTGTCGGACATGCCGGCTTTCGCCGCCTTCGCCGACACCGCGAGCACGTCGAGCGCCTGCGATGGCGCGATGCTTGCCGACAGGATGTCGTACAGGCCACCTGCCAGGCTCTCCGCGCTTTCGCCGATCTCTGTGGATAGGGTCTCGATCCCATCGCGGAATCGGCCGAGGTGCTCGGCTGAATTGTCGAGCATGGTCGAGACATTGGCCAGCGACTGCTCGAAGTCGGCGAATTTACGCACAGACATGACAGCGGCAAGCCCGGCGCTCATGTGCCCGAGCGCGCCACCGAGGCGGGTCATGTCGCGCGACAGCGCGCGCGTCTGCCGCTGCATCTTGCCCAGGCTCGTGTTGATCCGACCGGCCGGTGAGCTGATCTTGTCGCGCAGGCGCATGACAATTTCGAGTAGGCCGCTCACTGCGCGCGCCCCAGTAAATTGTCGACGTGGCTGTTCATCACTTTATTTCCCTGCTTGCTCATCACGGAAACTACCGCAGTGGCCACGTCGCCGACGAACTCGGCGCGCCGCTCGGCCAGGTAGTCGGCAGCGTGTCGGGCGTGCCGGGCGAGCTCGGGCAGGCTCCAGCCCGGATAGGGCAAGTGCTCATGCTGCATGCCGGCCATGTCGTACCAAGTCCAGCCCGCATCCATGCATGTCAGACAGGATCGCTCTGCGCCGGCGAGGATGCTGTCGGCTCCTGGCCGCCGCCCTGCAGCGCCTCGAGCATCCGCTCCAGCGCCGTGGCCAGCGGCCGGATCGATTTTGGGCGGAGCGTCACCTCCAGCCAGCGCTGCACGACCAGCATGCCCTGGCCCATGTCGAGCGCGCGCAGGTCGGCGGCGGGATCGCAGCGGCAGGTCGCAAAGACCAGGTCGAGCAGGGTCTCGTCGATGTGGTCGGCCAGGGCGTCGATCAGCTCGGGGATATCGAGCGTATCGCGGTCGGCGGTGGCGGCGGCGATCGCGCGGCCAATACGGGCCGCGACCCGCGCGAATCGTGCAAGATGGACGATGCCGGGCGGGTGGATCTCCACGCACACGGCCTGGCCGTCGGGCATCTCGACCGGGATGGTGGCCACCCGCGGTCCGTCGTCTTCTGGGGTATCTGTATTTTCGTGCATGTCGGTGGCTCCGTAGTCCAGCCCGACCCGGTGGGCGTGTGGGCGAGGAGCCACCCGAACACGCACACGCCCACCGGGGCCGCGCTAGGAGTGTGGTCAGGCGGTGGCGGGCAGGTCGCCCTTGTAGTGGACCAGCTCGCCGTAGGGGGCGAGGCTGGAGGACTCGTCCTTGGTGATCGTCGCCTCGAACGCGATGGTATTATCGTCGCCAAGGCCGAGGGTCATGCCGGTCATGCTCAGCGAGCATTCGGCCTCGCGCGCCATCTCGGTTCCGTAGTTGTCGGCGGAAATGATCACGGTAATCCTGCCGAGGATGGTGCTGCCCTTGAGTGGATAGATCTTGCGCGCGCCGGTGAGCGCGGCAGGGGTGTAGGACACCGCGATCGCATCGCCATCGGAAACGGCGGCGATCAGCTTGATCAGTCCACGATCGGCGGACTTTACGGAATAGTCGGTGTCCTCGACCAGCTTCAGCCGCACCGTTCCGTCGCCGTTCGCTGCGGCCATGCTCTCGGTGACGGTAATTTCCGTATTGTCCACGTTGACGCTCGTGCTCTCAACCGTGACCACGGTGTCGGACCCGAGCCCCGTGTCGCCCTCGATGATCATCGAGTCGCCGGCCTCGAGCGCGCGCGGCAGGTCGGCAGTCAGCACGGCGATCATGTTGTCGCCGGTGGTCTGGATATCCTTCTGCGCGGTGTAGACGCCGTCGACGGTGGTGATTTTGCGCACCGCGTTGCCGCTGCTGTCGCACACCTGCAGCAGGTAGCCGAGGTGGACGTTCGTGGTCGGCTGCACGACCATCTCCACGGCGTCGGCCGTGCGTGCGAGCTCGGTCGCCTTTTCGCCCATGAATGCCAGCGCC
>JBEPXK010000724.1:0-2252 GCA_041641915.1 Planctomycetota bacterium | reverse complement strand
CTGAAAGGTGGAGCCACCTTTCAGCTGAATCTTGCTCTCTCTTCAAGCATTTAGAGCAAAATTCACAATGAAGGTCGACTCGACCTTCATTGATTTTGCTCTAGGGCAAGATGCTGAAAGGCGGCATCGCTTTTCAGCTGGATTTTGCCATCTCTTCAAGAAGTCAGAGCAACATCGATGAAACCCGCTCCGGCTTTCATCAATGTTGCTCTAATCGCGCTTGCGCAGGTGGACGAACCAGTAGACCGCGCCGACCAGCACGCCGCCGCCGATGACGTTGCCGACCGTGACCGCTAGCAAGTGGGTGGCGAACGCGAACGCCCCCGGCGCGGCCAGCGTCGTGTCGCCGTTGAGCGTCGCGAAGTAGGCCAGCGGGAAATAGAACATCGTGGCGATCACGTGCTCCAGCTGGAGCGTGTAGAACGCGCCGATCGGCAGCAGCACGCACAGGATGCGGTCCGTCGTCGAGCGCGCGCTGTAGGTGAGCCAGATCGCGTGGCAGACGAGCGCGTTGCCCAGCACGCTGCGGAACACCGATTCCACCGGCCCGAGTTCGGCCATCGCCGCGGCGGTGCGGGTCGCCTTGGCGCCCAGGGCGCCGCCCGCCTCCAGGGTCAGGCCGGCCAGCACGGCAATCGCGGCGGTGGCGATCGTGCCCGCGAGGTTGCCAAGGTATACCAGCGCCCAGGCGCGCAGCAGCTCGGGCGCGGTGATGCGGCCGCTGACCAGCGCCATCACCATCAGGTTATTGCTGGTGAACAGCTCGGCCCCGCCGACCACGACCAGCACGAACGCCAGCGAGAAGGCGATGCCGCCCACCAGCCGGCCGAGCCCGCTGGGCTCGGGCCCCATACCCACCGTCACCGCCATCGCGAACAGCGCGCCGATGCCGATGAAGGCGCCGCCGAGCGCTGCCAGGACGACCAGGTTGTACCAGCGCGTGCGCGTCTTGTAGGCGCCCAGCTCCTCGGCGCGCTCCGCCATCTGGTGGGGCATCAGCGCGTCGACGCCCAGGGCCGCGTCCAGCCGGCTTTGGCCGGGCTGGCTGGCGGGCTTCGTGTCGTGTCGCTCCGAGCCGTCCGGCATGCCTGTTCCCCCTCCCCCGGTGCCGGCGCCACTCTGCCACGCCACCAACTGCCACGCGACCCAGGGGTATTGAGGGGCGGCGACTCAGGCCGGGCCGAACTGCCGGTTTGCCTCCTCGGCCAGATCCGCTTCGCGGAACGGTTTGGAGACGACCGGACGTTCCCTGTGAGCGGCTGGAAGCGCGTCGACCCGTCGGGCGGTGAGGAAAATGAACGGCACGCCTCGCTCAGCGAGTGCGTCGGCGAGTTCGTCGACGAACTGCCCGTTCAGCGAGACGTCGAGGATGGCGCCGTCGAGCGGAACGGTCTCGAGCGTTCGCAACGCATCATTCACGCTCGTCGCGATGCCCGCGACTTCCATGCCGTGGATCTCAAGGGCGTCCTCGACCGCCATGCCGAGGAGCGCGTCGTCCTCGACGATCAGAATGCGTGGCGCGCCTTTCGTCCCCTCGCCTTTGTGGCCCGCTGACGGTGAATTTTCCCCGGCTCCGGCCATGCCTGGCCCTCCCTACGAAGGATGGTGTCGACAGGTGAACGCCTGATCGGTCCTGGGTTGCGGCGCTGCCGGCGACCGCGGCGCTACAGCGGGATGTCGATCCGCCAGGAAACGCCATGCGCGCCGTAGTCCAAGGCGGCCGTGCCGCGCAGCTGACTTTCGACCACCCGCCGGACCATTCGATAGCCGAAGCCTTCTTCCGTCGGCTGCTGCACGGCAAAGTCGGTGGATTCCTGCCACACCAGGCGCATCCATGGCTCGCCGTCGCGTCGGACCCGCCTGACCTCCACCCGGACCGCGCCGTTGCGCGTCGCCAGACCGCCGTACTTAGCCGCGTTCGTCACCAGTTCGTAGGCAGCCATGCTGAGCGCCGCCCCCGTCTCCGCGTCCAGTTCGATCGCATCGCAGTCGAAATTGACGCTTTCCTGATGAATATCGAACGTCTGGCGCAGCAACGTCTCCACGTCGATCGACCGCCACTCGCGATCGATCAGCAATTCGTGGGTCCGCGCCATCGAATGCAGGCGCCCTTCGAAGGCCGCCAGAAACTCCTCGAAGCTGCGGCTTCGCTTCAGGGTCTGCTTGGCCATCGCATCGACCACCTTGAAGGTGTTCTTCATCCGATGGTCGAGCTCTCGGACCAGCAGGCGCTGGCGCTCATCGGCCAGCCG
>JBEPXK010000723.1:0-2263 GCA_041641915.1 Planctomycetota bacterium | reverse complement strand
CCGAGCGCGTTCAGCCCGATCCTGATAGCTGTCGACGCTGGCATCGTAGGTCAGCGTGGTGGCATCGGCCAGGGTGTCCGCTGCCATCTGGTCCCACGGACTGCGTTCGGCCCGCTCGCGCAATTCGTCGTAATCGGCTTCGGTTACGAGCATGAAGGGATGCTCGAGGGCCGAGAGCGATAGCACCGCTGTCATCAGAATCAGCACGGAAGCGATTTGTTGTATCTGCATGCATCAACGTTCCGTAGTGACGGCGGGGTATCAACACTCGACCCCCTGGGTGTCAACGCCTATGCCATACACCTGCGCCGTCGCATGCACGGTCTGGCATGCACGGTCTGGGACATGGCATGCACGGTCTGGGACGGGCACAAGCCACGACTGTGTTGATAGTACGCTGCGCCTTTTCGCGACGAAACCCATGAGGGATGCGGGCTAGTGCTGTGACTCACAAATAGGTTACAGAAGTCGAGCATCGTGCGGCAGGTGCGAGGCGTCGCGAAGCGGAGCAATAGCAGCGCTATTGTGAGCGGAGCGGAGCGCAACGCACCCGCGCGCCGTGCCCTGGGCCCAGCCCCGTGGTGGATGCGCAGCGAGCCGCCGATGCGCCCGTCCGCGCGTCAGCCCGTCGGAGACGACGTGGTGGATCACCTGGCCAACGAGCGGCGAGGCCCAGCCGTTGGTGCAGCGCGCCTGGATCTCCTCTGGCGCAAGTCCGCCCGCAGCATCCATCTCAACATGCGCGACAGTTTCATGGACTGTCTCGATCGCGAACGTTTGCCCTGGCCTGGTGACGCCGCCAGCAGGATCGCGATCACCGCCTGCACCCTCGATCCCGTGGCGCTGCAGCTGGCGGGCAAGCCCCTGGCCGAGTTCTGCGCTTGGGGCACCTCGCAGCGCCGACCGGTCGGATGCAGCTCGACCGCGCTTGCCGGCTGCTGCGCGAGACCGACCTGCCGATGGAAGCGGTCGCCCGCGGCAGCGGTTTCCGCTCGACCTCCACCCTCTTCCGCCGCTGCTGCACGGTGCTCGACATGACGCCGCGGCAGTGGCGACAGCGGCAGCGACGGGTGCCCGGCACCGACCCCGAGTAGCCCGCGTCCCTCGCCTGCTGTTTGAACAGGATTCCCCGATCATCGAAAAAGGTTATGATCGCGATGGGAGAGTCGCGCCAAACCGACCGCTGCGGTGGTCGGGGTCAGGTTCGGCGCCAGTCGCTCGGTGTGCTGCCAACGCAGCGGCGGAAGGCACGCGTGAAACTCGCGTGGTCGGTGTAACCGACATGGTGGGCAATGACATCGACGGTCAGGTCGCCTTCACGCAGGTACCGCATCGCCTTCTCCATGCGGCGCAGTTCCAGACCCCGCCGGGGGCCGTGTCCGAAGCGGGCAGCGTAGGCCCGGTGGATGGTGCTGGCGGAGGTGCCGGTCAAACGGGCGAGGTCGTCGACGGTCAGCTTGGCGTGGCTGCTGTCGTGGATAATGGCCTCCACCTGCTCTGCCAGGTCCTGTGGTCGCGTGGCCGCGTCGAACTCGCCCTGGCCGCGTGCATAGCGGGCCAGCCAATGATGCAGGCGTGCGTTGCACTCGCGGCGCGCGGCATCGCAGCGCCAATAATCGTGCCGGATATGGTCGCAGAGCAGAACCGTCTCGCGGTACCAGGTTGGAGCGACGGGGAGCGGCAGGGCGGTGCCGAAGCAGGCGGACCAATCCGGCTGCGGGGGATCGGTGTCCCGCAGAAAGTAGTGACCGTCTCGTCGCTGCCGACGCGCCCGTCGGCGCGTGGCGATGTCGAACACCACCAGGACACCTTGGCTGTCGGTCCCAAGCTGAGCGACGGTGCCGGGTTCCGAGATGCCGCACGAACCGGGGCGGAGATGGCGCGGCGGATGTCCGGGCTTGCGGATGGACACGGTGCCATGCCGGACATGCCAGAGTCCGAAGGCGAGGCGCTGTCCGGCGCCATCCCAGACCCGCACCTGTCGGCCGGGGGAGAACTCGCGCGCGTGGTAGATGAAGGGAGCGATCTGGGTCTGGGCCGCCATCCCGCCATGCTAGAGGAAATGCAAAGCATGCAAGGAAGTGCACAACACGGTGGGCGATTGCGTTCCGTAGGTTCTTCGTCGTGCCGGTGGTGGACCGCACGAGAAAAGGAGACGGCGTGACATGCTTGAGGCTTCCCTCAGAGGGGGCGCTGCCCCCTCGCGCCTTCGGCGCATACCCCCACGGCCTCGGTCGGGGTTCGCGGCCTCCGGCCGCGTTTT
>JBEPXK010000722.1:0-2269 GCA_041641915.1 Planctomycetota bacterium | reverse complement strand
CAGCGAGACGCCGGTGCCGCCGCCCTCGAAGATCACCCGCGTCGCCTCGCCGACGGGGATCAGGATGAAGGCGCCGATGATCGGCCCCATCACCGTCCCTGAGCCGCCGATCACCGTGCCGAGCAGAATCTCCACCGAGACCCGGGCGATCACCATGTCGTCGGGCACGATGTACTGGGTGTACTGGGCGTAGAAGGTGCCCCCCGCCCCGGCCAGCGCGGCGGAGAGCGCGATCGCCTGGATCTTGCAGCGCTTGGTCGGCACGCCCGAGGCCTCGGCCGCGTCCTCGTCCTGCCGGATGGCGTGCAGGTAGTAGCCGAAGCGCGAGCGCGCGATCCAGGCGACCAGCGCCACCGAGGCCAGCATCATGCCGAGCGCGATGTAGTAATAGGGCTCCTTGTCGTTGAACTGGAACTGCCAGATGGTCGGCTCCGGGGCATAGGGCAGCAGGATGCCGTTGGCGGCGCCGACGAACTCCCAATGCAACAGGACCAGGCGCACGATCTCGGCGAAGGCGATGGTGACCAGCGTGAAGAACGGCCCCCTGAGCCCGTAATGGAAGCTGACCACGCCGAGCGCCGCGCCGAACACGGCGCTCACCGCGCCGCCGACCAGCATCCCCACCCAGGGGGTGAGCCCGAGATGCACGTAGAGCAGGGTCGAGACATAGGCGCCGACGCCGAAGAAGGCGGCGTGGCCGATCGAGAGCTGCCCGGCGAAGCCGCCGATGATGTTCCAGGCCTGGCTCATGAAGGCGAAGAAGAACATCAGGATGAAGACGTGCAGCAGCGCCGAGCCGGTCAGCCCGGGGGGCATCACCGCCGCCACCGTCTCCGACTCGGCGACCAGCGGCACGAGCATGAGCCCGGCCAGCACCAGGAGGTAGAACCAGCTTGCCCTCAGCGCCGCCATCTCAGCCCCCCTTGGCCCCGAACATGCCCTGCGGCCGGAACAGCAGCACCAGGATGAACAGGATGTAGACGGCCAGGTCCTTGAGCGACGGCTCCGGCATGAAGAGCGCGCCGAGGCTCTCGATCAGCCCGACGATCAGCGCCCCGGCCACCGCGCCCGGGATGTTGCCGAGCCCGCCCAGCACCACGACGACGAAGGCGACCAGCGTGAACTTCGGCCCGACCACCGGGGCGACGTAGAAGAACGGGGTCATCACCACGCCCGCCACCGCAACGCAGGCGATGCCCAGCCCGAAGGCGGTCTTGTACATGCGCCCGAGGTCGATGCCGACGGCCAGCGAGCCCTCGTGCTCCTCGGCGCAGGCCCGCAGCGCCTTGCCCGTGTCGGTGCGCTGCAGGAAAACCCAGAGCGCGCCGCAGAGCCCCATCGAGATGACGAAGGCGGCCAGCCGCGTGTAGCTCACGCGCGCGCCCCCAACTTCGAAGGTGGCGTCGCCATAGGGCACCTGCAGGCTCTGGAAGTCGGCCGAGAACAGGTACTGCGCCAGCGCCTGCATGAAGAGCGAGAGCCCGAGCGTCAGCAGGATCTGGATGGCGTGCGAGGTGCCGACCACCGGCCGGATCAGGGTGGCCTGGATCAGCCAGCCCAGCGCGAAGAAGGCGGGCAGCGTCAGCACCGCCATCACGTAGGGGTCGATGCCGAACAGGACCGAGGCGAAGAACGCCCCGTACATGCCGAACATCAGGAACTCGCCATGGGCGAAGTTGATGATGTCCATGACGCCGAAGATCAGCGTCAGCCCGACGGCGATCAGCGCGTAGACGCCGCCCATCATCAGCCCGCTCAGGATCGCCTGCAGATAGACCTCGGACATCGGCGACCTCCCCCTCGCGAGCCGCGCGACGCGCCCCCGCGGGGGCGCGCCGGCCGGATTTTCTTGTGCTTAGCGGTCGTCCCAGGCGGGCACCGGCCAGGCGGCCTCGCTGGCGGCGACGGCCTCGGGCCAGACGGTGGTGTGCTCGCCGTCCTGGATCTGCAGGATCACCAGCTGCGCCTCGGGCGACTGGCCGCTCTCGTCGAAGCGGATGCAGTCATAGGGCAGGATGTTCGCGTCGCCGCAGATCTCGGTCTCGGCCAGCGCGTCGCGCAGCGCCGCGCGGTCGGTGGTGCCGGCCCGCTCGAGCGCGTCGCGCAGCACCATGGTGGCCATGTAGGTCTCGGCCGCGTGGCCGTTCATGGCGACGCCGAACTTCTCCTTGAAGCGCTTGGCGATCTCCTCGACGCCGGGCTTGTCGAGGTCGGTGTTCCACTCGCCGACGGTGAAGGTCAGGTCGGCGTCCTCGCCCAGGTTCGAGAT
>JBEPXK010000721.1:0-2271 GCA_041641915.1 Planctomycetota bacterium | reverse complement strand
CCACCGGGCCGACGCAGCGCAAGCGCAGCCCCGCAGCGAAGCGAGGAGCAAGCGCAGCTGGGGTGCGCGTGAGCGCGCGAGGGGGCAGCGCCCCCTCTGAAGGAAGCCGTCTTCGGGTGACGCATTGTCTACCGGCGCGCTCCCCGCAGCATGGGCGGCATGTGGGTTGAACAGGAAGCCACCGGCCACCGCCGCCTGCGCGCGGTCGCCGGTGGCGACGACATCGAAGCGGTCCAGGCCTTGTTCGACGAGCTGGTCGAGATCGTGGACGCCGAACCGGACAACCGCTGGCTGGTCGACCTGCGCGGGATCATGTTCGTCAACTCCCACGCCCTCGCCCTGCTGATCGCCTGCGCGCGCAAAGTGCTCGAAGCCGGCGGCCGCCTCGCCCTGATCAACGTCCACCAGTTCGTGGCCACCGTGCTCGGCACCACCCGGATCAACCGCCTGATCCCGGTATTCGAGGTCGAGGCCGACGCGCTGGACTACCTCGCCTGAACCGCATGCGCCTCCAGCCGCCGCTGCGCCCCACCCCGATCTGGTTGCGCCGGGTCCTGCTGCTCGGCGCGCTGGCCGCCGCCCTGCTCATCCTCGGTCTGCTCGCCCCCTCCCGCGCGCGCCCACCGCGCCTGCTGCTCACCGCCGCGGATGCCGGCGAGGCCTACCTGCCGACCGTCGCCGCACTGATCGACAACGCCGAGACCCGCATCTGGGCTGCGTTCTACGTCCTGCGCCTCGACCCCGATGATCCCCACCATCCGGTCACCGACCTCTGCCACCGTTTCGTCGCCGCCGCCGAGCGCGGCGTCGATGTGCGCGTGGTCCTCGACGCCGGCAACGATTGGCGCACCGGCGAACCCGACCCCAAACACGAACTGCCCGCCACCTGGCTGCGCGAACACGGCATCCACGTCACCATCGACAGCCGCGAACGCACCACCCACCTCAAAACCCTGCTCATCGACGCCGAGACCACCATCGTCGGCAGCCACAACTGGACCGCCTACGCCCTGACCCGCAACCGCGAGGCCTCAACCCTCAGCCACGACCCGACCGTCGCCCGAGAGCTGGAGCGCCATCTGCGGGCAATCCCGGGCTTCCTTGCCGAAAGGCAGTAACGGCGTCTGCCATGGCAGGCAGCAGGGAAGCAACACTCCCACTCGCCCACGCAATTAATCCTGGTCACAATCCACGAGCCAACCCGCAAGGCCGGCAAAGCCGGACGAGCAGAAAGCAAAGCCGGCAAAGCCGGACGAGCAACCCCGCAAGACCGGCAAAGCCGGGCGAGCAGAAAGCAAGGCCGGCAAAGCCGGACGAGCAACCCCGCAAGACCGGCAAAGCCGGGCGAGCAGAAAGCAAGGCCGGCAAAGCCGGACGAGCAACCCTGCAAGACCGGCAAAGCCGGGCGAGCAGAAAGCAAGGCCGGCAAAGCCGGACGAGCAACCCTGCAAGACCGGCAAAGCCGGGCGAGCAGAAAGCATCAAGGCAAACCCACCGTACGACCCGCTCGGACGGCCCACGCCAACGCCATGCGCCCCGTAGCCGCCCGACAGAGCGGCGGTGGGCAGCAATAATGGGAGCGAAGCGACCGCTGCCCACGCGTGGCGCAGCCACGCGAGCCGCGACCGAGGGCGGGGGTCCTAGGGGCGGCAGCCCCTAGAAACTAAAGCAAATCAAGCCCCTCCCACCCACAAGTCCGCGACAGGATCTGTCGCAGATTACGCAGCGCGTGGAACATCCGGCTGCGCAGGGTGCCGAGGCTGATGCCGCCGAGGATCTCGGAGGCCTCTTCGTAGCTCATCTCCTGGAAGATCACCAGCTCGATGATCTCACGGTAGATCTGGGGCAGCTCGCCGAGGGCTTCGCGCAGGGCGCGATTGGCCTCGTCGCGACTCATCCGCGCCTCGACCTTCTCGCTCACCCCGCGGGAGACCTGAAGCACGGTGTTGTCGCCTTCGGAGCGGTCGAGGTCGCTGAAGGTGACCATCACCCGCCGCCGACGGGATTGGAGGTAGTCGATCGCCGCATTGCGGGCGATGGTGTAGAACCAGGTGGAGAACCGGCGAGCGGTGTCGAAGCGCTGGACGTTCTCGAACACCTTGAGGAAGACGTCCTGCGCGATGCAGCCCGATTCCTCGTAGTTGCGTGCGATCTGGTAGATGTAGGCAAGGATCGGCCGCTGGTAGCGGCGGTAGATCTCCTCGAAGGCGGTCAGCGAGCCCTGCTGGCACATCGCCACCAGATCCTCATCGCTCTGCTGCTTCAGACCCT
>JBEPXK010000720.1:0-2273 GCA_041641915.1 Planctomycetota bacterium | reverse complement strand
GGCGACCGGCCGACCGAGGGGTGGTTTTCTGCGAAAATGGGCCGAAGGCCCGCAGAAAACGCGGCCGCAGGCCGCGAACCCCGACCGAGGCCGTGGGGGTACGCGCCGAAGGCGCGAGGGGGCAGCGCCCCCTCTGAAGAAACAAAGCCTCAAGGCTGTGCTTGCCGGCCGGGCTCCGCTTTCCATAATGCGCCACGCGCGAGAGCGTGGAGCGAGCGTGGGCAGGTGTCCACGCTCGTTTTCCATTGTCCTGCAACAAGGAGAACTGATGGCCAGCGTACCAGTCACCATCGAAGGCAAACGTAAACTCCAACAGGAACTCGCCGAATCCGAAGCGCGCGTGCCCGCGATCCGCCAGGCGATCGCCGAAGCGCGAGAGAAGGGCGATTTGCGCGAGAACGCCGAATACCACAGCGCGCGCGAGGAACTCGCCCACGTCCAGGCCACCATCGGCGAATTGCGCAACAAGGTCGCCAACGCGGTGGTCATCGACTCCAGCCGCATCGACAAGGACACGGTCGCCTTCGGCGCCACGATCGAACTCGAGGATCTCTCAGACGGCGAGGTCGAAACCTGGTCGCTGGTCGGCGAAGGCGAGGACGATCCGCTCGAGAACCGCATCCTCACCTCCAGCCCGATGGGCCAGGCCCTGATCGGGCACCGACAAGGCGACGAGGTCGCGGTCCAGGCGCCGGTCGGCGAACTGCGCTACCACATCAAGTCCATCAGCTACGCCTGACAGCGCGCCACCCCGGCCCAATCACGGGCCAGCCCCCGTCAGGCTCTCACATCCAGGGGCTGGCCCCCTCGCAGCCCGAGGTCCTCGATCCGATAAATCCGGACAACCGGCATCTTCCTCCCAGGACCTGACGCATCCGGTACCAGTCATGCCATCACGGACTCCAGGAGCAGCGCAGTGACCGACGACCTCGCCACCTGCCGGCAGCGCATCGATGAACTCGACGCCCAACTGATCGACCTGCTCAACCAGCGCGCCGAGGTGGTACTCCGCGTCGGCCACGCCAAGCGTGGCGACGACTCGGCCATCTTCGTCCCCCATCGCGAGAAGCAGGTCTTCGACCGTCTCGCTCGGTACAACCGCGGGCCCCTGAGCAACGATTCCCTGCGGGCGATCTGGCGCGAGATCATGTCCGCCAGCCTGGCGCTGGAAAAGCCGCTCACGATCTGCCATTTCGCCCAGCCGGGCAGTTTCACGCATATGGCCGCCCGCCTCAAATTCGGCCAGAGCGTGGCCTACACACCGGTCGAGTCGCACGCCGAGGTCTTCGCCGAGGTCGAACGCGGCCATGCCGACTACGGCGTGGTCCCGATCGAAAACAGCACCGATGGCGGCATCACCGACACCATCGACTGTTTCCTCACCACCCGCCTGCGCATCGTCAACGAGATGAGCATGCGCATCCGCCACCACCTCATGGCGCGCTGCCCACCCGATGAGATCCGGCGGATCTACTCCAAGCACACCGTGTTCGGCCAGTGCCACCGCTGGTTGTCGGCGCACATGCCACGCGCGGAACTGATCGAGACCGGCAGCACCACACAGGCCGCCGAGCGGGCTGCGGCCGAACCCGGTAGCGCCGCGATCGGTAACAAGGAAGCGGCGCATGCCTTCGAGCTCTCGCTGATCGCCCAGGACATTGAAGACAACACCACCAACACCACCCGTTTCCTGGTGCTGGCCGATCCGAAGCGGGCGGCCGAACCCACCGGCGATGACAAAACCAGCATCATGTTCGGCGTCCAGGACCGCCCCGGCGCGCTCTACGAGGCCCTGATCCCCTTCCACGCCGCAGCGGTCAGCCTGTCGCGGATCGAATCACGCCCCAGCAAGCGCCAACCCTGGGAATACCTGTTTTTCATCGACATCCTCGCGCACGAGAAGGATCCCCGGGTCCGCGATTGCCTCGCGGAACTCGCGCGCTGCACCTCCGTGCTCCAAGTGCTCGGCAGCTATCCGCGCTCGAGCGCCCCGCTCAACGACTGATCGCATCCCGCCCGACCCGGACAGCGCCCGCACAAGGCGATCCCCCGCTGGGCTGCATGGCGGAAGCTTGATGCTTTTATCAGAGGGGGCTTCGCCCCCTCGCGCCTTCGGCGCGTACCCCCACGGCCTCGGTCGCCCTTCGCCAGCTTCGCTGGCGTTTCCGCCGTCCCTCCGGGCCCGGCTTCCTCGCTGTCGCTCGTCGCGCTCCACCGGCCACCGGCCCCACCGGGGCCGGCTATCGCTGCGCGATGCCGGTTCCGCCCTTCGG
>JBEPXK010000719.1:0-2275 GCA_041641915.1 Planctomycetota bacterium | reverse complement strand
GCTTCGGCCGTGCCGGTGAACTCCGGCGTGGTGACGTTGGTGAGATTGTCTGTGTCGGAATCGCCGCTGTCGCTGCCGGCAGCGAGATCCGGGGGGGAGGGGGCCGGGGGGGGCGTCGTGTCGATCGTCAGTATCTGGTTGGTGACCGTTGTCGCCAGAGAGACGGAAACGGTTGCATCACCGTCGTCGTAGGTTCCGTCATTGTCCTGGTTGACCGTGTAGGTGTAGGCCCAGGTGGTCGGGTCGGCGTCGCCCGCGTCGGTCATCGGCTCATTGGCGATGTCGGTGGTGCCCGGTTGATCGATGCTGATTGTGGGATCGGTGACGGTCTCCGAGTAGGTTGCGGTGATCGTGACCGAGCCCACCGGCGCGGGATTGGCACTGTAGGACAGAGCGGCGGAGTCGGCAGCCCAGACGGCACCCGTGGTCAGCAGCACCACCAGCACACGCAAGGCGGCGTTCATGGGCTCACCACAGCACGGAGGGTCTTGCAGAGATGCGCCATACAAGGCCGAGGCCAACCATCAGGCCGTCCTGGTCGAGCGTCAGGTCGACGGTGTCGTCTTCGAGCGCGGCGGAACTGTGCAGGTAGCCGACTCCCAGGCTGACGGCCCAGTGATCGCTGAAAGCGTAGGATCCCCGGGCTTGCGCACCCATGGTGATGTAGGACCCGTCTACGGAAAAGGCGCTGTAGGCCGGCGTCTGCTCGAAGTCGATGCCGCCCCATCCATACTCGACGAGCGATTCCGCCATCACGGTGATGGAGTCCGTGAGGGCATAGGCATAGGCCACTGTCGCCCGCCCCCCATAGGTCGAATAGGTGAGGATGTCCTTGGCTTCGCTTTCACCTGCAACGAAGTGTGCGCCGAGAACCAGGCCGTGCGGCACGCCCGGGCTGCCGAAACCGTAGCGCCCGCCCACGACAATCGCGAGCGCGGTATCGAAGTCATCCTCCTCGTGGTGGTTGATCCTGGGTGCGACGTAGGTGTACTCATAGGACAATGGCCGCAATTCGAACTCCAGGGAAGCATCGCGAACCACCGGCTCTACGGCCCTCAGGCTGAGCACGACCGTTGCGAGCAGGAAGGGGGTTCGGATCATGGTACGAACACCAGGCGGAAGCCGACGAGAGGATGCGCGACCGCGACGTCGACCGCATTCCGGTTGGCGCAGCGGGCCTGCATGATGGTGTCGCGCCAGGAACCGCCACGCAGGGTGCCATCGGCGGTCGCCTCCCAGACGTTGCCGTGCATGTCGTAGAGCCCGGCCGAGCTGGGTGAGCGTTCGCCCACGGGCTGCGGTCCGCCGTCCGTGTCGGAGGTCTCCCAGACGACGGCGTGCTCTGCGATGGTGGTGGTGGTCGGCGGAGCGCGGGTGACGTCGGTGCCGGTGATGACCGTCCGACTGTTGGCGAAGCAGTAGTCGCGGGTGGTGGCGCCGTGGCGACAGGCGTATTCCCATTCGTCGTCGGATGGCAGGCGCAGGAGAACATCCGGATGTGCGCTGTTGTAGGTGTCGATGGCTTCGCGGATGCGGTCGGGGCTCAGGTTGTGGGCCGGGAGCGAGGTGTCGCTGCCGTCGCCAAGCAGGCCGGCCGGCAGGGTCGACCAGGGGGTATCGGTCGCGCCAGCGATCAGCTGCCACTGAGCACGGGTACAGGGGAATACGGCGACGAGGAGGTCCTGGCTGCTGAAGGAACGTAGCGCCTCGTCTTCCTGGTGGCCGTAGTCGAAGGCGGCGCTGCCCAGTTCCGCGCTCGCCGCCGGTAACCGGACGAAGACCATGTGGGTCGTGCGATAGGCGGCCGCGGTGTCGAGGTCAGCAATCGTAGCAAAGGCGTCATGCGATCCGGTCGCGAGGTCGACGACGATGTACCTGGCGCGGTGGAGCGCGGCGCTGTCGCTGAGATTCTCCGTCGGCGATCCGCCGCTACCCGCACAGCCGACAAGCCCCATGAGCAGGACGCCCATCACAGCCGAGGCCAAACGCTTCCACCGGTCGGTCACAAGACGCACCTCAGCATCGAAGCTTCCTTCAGAGGGGGCGCTGCCCCCTCGCGCGCTCACGCGCACCCCAGCGGCGCTTGCTCCTCGCTTCGCTGCGGGGCTGCGCTTGCGCTGCGTCGGCTCGGTGGCCCCACCGGGGCCACCTATCGCTGCGCGATGCCGCCTCCGCCCTTCGGCCCATTTTCGGCGGAAAACAGGGCTCCGTCGGCCGATGGGGGCCGGCCCGGCCCCCATGGCCCCCTCGGCGGCGCGCTGAAGCGCGCAAGGCC
>JBEPXK010000718.1:0-2275 GCA_041641915.1 Planctomycetota bacterium | reverse complement strand
ACGAGGTCACCGTCGTCCGTGGGCACCTCGGCGGGCTCCAGGCCAACGGCCTCGAGAGCGCGGTGGAATCGCTACGCGTATCGATCGAAAACCTCACCGCGGCCGAATCGCGCATCCGCGATGCCGATTTCGCAAAGGAATCGGCCGAATTCGCGCGCCACAACGTGATGATGAACGCCGCCACCGCGATGCTGGCCCAGGCCAATCAGCGGCCCAACTCGATCCTGCAACTGCTGCAGTAGCCACATCCCGGGCTTCCCCCTTCCCCGACCGCCGGCCACGGCCACCATGGATGCTTCCGCCGATCGCAGCCGGCGGAGGGGAGGATCCGGTGAGCACGCAGACCTTGCAGGTGCTGATCGTCGACGACGAGGAGGGCATGCGCCTGGGCGCCGCGCGGGCCCTGCGCGATTTCACCTGTCATCTGCAGGACGCCGAGTGCGACGTCGCCTTCACCTCGCGCACGGTCGAGAGCGGCGAAGAGGCGGTCGCCGCCTTCGACGGCGAGGCGCGGCCCGACATCGTTTTGCTCGATCACAAGCTGCCGGGCATCTCCGGCATCGAGGTCCTCGAGCAGCTGGGCGAGCGCATCGGCGACTGCCTGGTGATCATGATCAGCGCCTACGCCAACATCGAGACCGCGGTGCGCGCGACCCGTCAGGGCGCGTTCGACTTCCTGCCCAAGCCCTTTACACCCGCCGAGCTGCGCTACGTGGTGCAGAAGGCGGCCGGCCGGCTGGTGCTCGCCCGCCGCGCGCGCGAGCTCGCCGAACAGAACCGGCGGGTGCGCTTCGAGTTCATCCGCGTGCTCGGCCACGAGCTCAAGGCCCCGCTCGGGGTGGTCGAGAGCTATCTCGACATCATCCGCAACCGCACCCTCGGCGGTGACGTGGACAAATACCACCAGGTGGTCGAACGCTCGATGGTCCGGCTGCAGGGGATGCGCAAACTGATCCTTGATCTGCTCGACATGACCAAGCTCGAGAGCGGTCAACGCCAACGCGAGCTGCAGCCGATCGACCTGCGCGACGTCGCCGCCAACACCATCGAGGCCATGGGCCCGCAGGCGGCCGAACGCGGGATCACCATCGAACTGGACGCCGAAGCACCGGTACCGTTCCATGCCGACCCGGCCGAGATCGAGATGATCCTCAACAACCTCGTCTCCAACGCCATCAAGTACAACCGCGACGACGGCCGCGTTGACATCACGCTCGCCGCGACCGACGGCGGCGTTGTGCTCGCGGTGAGCGACACCGGCATCGGCATGAGCGAGGAGGAGACCGGCAAGCTGTTCCAGGAATTCGTGCGCATCCGCAACCGCAAGACCAAGAACATCCTCGGCACCGGCCTCGGGCTCTCGATCCTCAAGCGCCTGGTCGACCTCTATCACGGCCAGATCGACGTGGCCAGCGAACCAGATGTCGGCACCACCTTCACCGTGGCCCTGCAAACGCCGGAACAGCCGGAGGCCGACGCGGGGGCTTCGTAACGACCCGGTCGAGTGAACCAGGGCGTCCGGCGTGGCGCACATTGCTCTCGCCCATTCGCTGACGCGCCCTACCCTGCGCGCCGTGCGCGCAATCTCGATCGTCAACCGACTCAAGCCGCCGTACCCGCCATGGGTTACGATCCCCAGCCGCCTGCTGGTCGCCGCCATCGGCTGCGCGCTGGCGGTGGCGATGTTCGGCTGGCTACTCCGTGGCAACCTCGATCGCGCGGTGGAGCAGCCCGACCCCGAGGATATGCGTACCGTCGCAGCGCTGCGTGAGGTGCGTATCGACACCGACAACCCGCCCGTGGCACAGGTAGCGGTCGATTACAGTGAAGGGCCGGCAGCGGCCTGGTGGCCGCAGGGCGAGCCACCGGTGATCGCCGCGGCGATCGCGCGCGAAGCCGAGGCCGGTACCCCGGAGGCCGAACGCCTGCCGCCGGTGGCCGAGCGCGTGGGCAGCGAGCCGCTGGTCCTCGGCGGCCCCGACGGCGTCGGCCGGCATGGCGGGTCCTGGTACCGCATCGCCAATGGGGGCAACGACGTGGGCGTGATGGCGTGGCGGCTCTCCGGCGCCACCCTGGTGCGCTGGTCGCCGCAGGGCTATCCCATCCGGCCGCACATGGCCAAAGGCTGGGAACGCAACGAGGACGCCACGGTCTGGACCATCCACCTGCGCGAAGGCCACCGCTGGAGCGACGGCGAGCCCTTCACCGCCGAAGACATCGTGTTCTGGTACGAACACGATGTCCTCCACTACAACTACCGCCCGATGTGTCTTCA
>JBEPXK010000717.1:0-2278 GCA_041641915.1 Planctomycetota bacterium | reverse complement strand
TGCCGGATTCGTTACTTCGCAGTTCTCCACCCACGCCGCCTCAGCATCCAGACATACCACCTGGAGATCATCCGTGGGCAGTTGTCCGCAACAGGCTTCCTGCGTCAGGATATGCTCGACGCCGCCTTCGCGCAGCATGAACTCTAACCGCTCCCGTGGATCATCTGTATCCAGCGGCAGATACGCCCCGCCCGCCTTGAGTATCCCCAGCAGCCCGATGACCATCTCCAAGGAGCGCTCCACGCAAAGGCCCACCAGCACGTCAGGCCCCACCCCTTTTTCAATGAGGTGGTGAGCCAGGCGGTTGGCACGTTCGTTGAGCTGCCCATAGGTCAACACCTCATCACCGAACACCACCGCAACGGCATTCGGAGTGCGCTCAACCTGCTCTTCGAAAAGCTGGTGCACGCACCTGTGGCGCGGGTAGTCGGTAGCCGTGTCGTTCCACTCCACCAGCATCCGGCGGCGTTCCCCCTCCGTCAACAACGGCAGCTCCCCGATCCGCGCCTCCGGGTCGGCGGCGATCCCTTCCAGCAACTGTAGAAAGTGGCCCGCCATACGCTCGATCGAGTCATTCGAATACCTCCCGGCGTCGTAATGGAAATCAACCTGGATCACCTCGCCGCCGGTACCGTTTACGATCCGCGGATAGTTGGGGATGGTCGCGCTTTACGAGGGCTCCGTATTCCCGATCCAGTTCCCGGGGAATTAGTTCGCTCCAGTCCATCCATCGCCAAGGAACGTCGGCCCGGACATGAACCGACTGCACCGGAACCCTGTCATGACCAATCGAAAAGATCGTACGAAGGATCTCATGTCTGCTAATCAGGAACTTCCAGGCCCGGTAGAATCTTTCGACATCGAGACACTCTCGAAGATCGGCTGCGCATTGTAGCAGGCAGGCCCCATCGCGGCCGGCGCGCTCGCTGCCAAAGAACAGCACGCGCTGGATGCTTGCCAGACCGGAACGCGTTGCATTCGGCATCACTTGTGTGCCACTAGTGTTCAGCGTTGAAATAGGTCTAGAAAGTGTAATCGATGTAGCATCAGAAGAACAAATGCGGTCTACACGGTAGTCGCGTGAAGTCGCGGAAGAGCCATGTTTCGGCCCGCAGATGACCCACATGCTGTTCCTCGACGGGGGCTATGTCGATGACCCTGAAGATTCAGCCCGAAGAGGTGATCGGGGTCGAGCCGGCATGAATGGCCGACCAAGTGCTGCCTGCTGGCCGGATGACGTACGTGATGCACGTACAGGTCGCGCTGCGTCGGCGTCATCGGCGCGGCTTGCCGCACTGGAGCCAAGTCAAGCCCAGCGCCAGCCGACCCGACCGACGATTCTTGTGGCTTATTAAACTGTACGCTACGCCTCCGCCAGATGGAGCTGAATCCAGATAACAAGTCTTGTCGCGTCAACGTGGGCGGCAATAATAGTATGCGGCGGGTCGGATGGATCAACATGCGGCGGCATCCGGTGGCCGTTTCGGAAGTCGCGGAGAGGGGAAGGACTCACATGAGCGGGTGCTACATAAATGGGGAACGTTCTGCACGCGTCAGCCGAGCAGGCCGGTGTTTCGGAGCGGAAAGCGAGCGAGGTTGAGTTGCAGCAGATATATAAACTTGCTACGTTCAGAAGCCTGCGAGTGTCTCGCTGCGCAAAACGAAGGTGATCGAGACATTCGATGGGGATAACGGTGGGGTCGCCGTGATCCCGTCGCCAGGGACTTGCGAGAAGTCCTTGGCCCCGGCGACGGCTCAGATTGGCTTTGGTGGTCCCAAGAAAGCTTCGCAGGAACCGCGTGAGCTGACACGAAGCGCGCATCGCATGATCCTGACAATGTGGCCTCGGCGACAGGGTAACTAACGTGACTGGAGTCCTGTCTAAATTCTATCCGCCACTCGAGAGGGTGCCGTCTTTGCCGCTTGACAACATTGTCGACGTGTGGCGCGTGCAGTTGGATGTGCCGGCCGTGGTCGTGACTGAGCTCGAGCGGTTGCTGTCGTCGGACGAGATGGCGCGAGCTGAGCGTTTCCACTTCGAATGTCATCGGCGGCGATTTATCGTCGGCCGTTCCGCGCTACGGCTGTTGTTTGGCAGCTACCTAGCACGGCCGCCTGAAGCCGTTCGGTTCGCCTATGGCAAGAATGGCAAACCGCGTCTGGCCGACCCGCCCGTGGGCCGCCATGGCCTTGAGTTCAACCTCTCGCACTCCCATGAGCTCGCGCTGGTGGCCGTGTGCATGGGGCACGAGGTGGGGATCGATCTAGAGGCCGTACG
>JBEPXK010000716.1:0-2282 GCA_041641915.1 Planctomycetota bacterium | reverse complement strand
CCGTCAGCGGCAGATCGATGTCCTGTTCGCGCAAAGCCGCCTGGATCGCGCGCGGATCGTCGGTGTCTTCGGCGATCGCGGCGATGGCTGCGCGTTCCGCCGGCGTGGGGCCGACCAGCACCGCGCCCTGATGGCGGAAGGCGTCGCGGTTGAGCTTGCTCGCGGCGACGTCGACCACGTTGGTGAACACGCTGCGGGTGAAGGCGATGCCGTCGAAGGTGACGTAGGCCAGCGCCGGGGCGTTGTCGGTGTCCCAGCCCCAGGGGAGCTTTTCGTCGCGTTCGGCGTAACGGCGTCGGATCGCGCCGACGACCTGCGTGACCAGCTCGGTGTCCTTGATCAGCACCGGGGTGCCGTCGGCCGGCTGGTCGCCGCGTTTGGCCGCGAGGCGGCCGAGGAGTTCCGGGTCGACCCCATCGGGGCCGTCGAGGCGCACCCGACAACTGAGGTAGTAATCGTTCGAGCGCGGGTCGATGAGGAAGCCCTGGTGCACCGCGCGCTCGCTCTGCGGCGCGAACGCGGGGTAGAGCTCGTAGGTCACCGCGTTGCGCGCGCGATCGTAGAATAGCTGCCAGCCCGGGTTGCGTTCCGGGTCGAGCGGCACGTCGGCGGCAAGGACGATATTGTTGCGGTCGTGGGCTTCCTGGGCCTGGCTGAGATTGCGTTGGCGCTGCATCCGGCTGGGCACCGGGAAATTATGCACATGATCGAGTCCGGCCGCGCGCATCGAGTTGATCGCACCGCCGAGCACCGCATGCTTGCGTCCGGTGTAGCTGCCGATGATGTTGGAGAACACGATCCCGCCGGGACGCAGCGCATCGAGGCACTGGGCGTAGAACTCGCGCGTCATCAGATGCGGCGGGATGGTCGAGCCCGAGGTGTAGGCGTCGAGCACGATCAGGTCGTAGCGCGGCTCGCGGTCGGGGTGGGCGTCGTGGCGGATGAACAGCCGCGCGTCGGCGTGGACCAGGCGCAGCCGCGGTTTGCCGGCGGTTGGCGCGTCGGCGTCATCCGGTACCGTCTGCTGCTCGAGCCAACGGAGGAAGGGGTAGTGGTCGCGGACCATCTCGATCACCACCTCGTCGATGTCGACGATGGTGATCGCGGCGTTAGGGAAATGGTGGGTGAACATCGCCGCGCCGGCGCCGGAGCCGAGGCCGACGATCAGGATCTGCGGTGCGGCTCTGGCCGGATCGCCGTCGGCTTCGCGCATGACCTCCTGATCGAGCAGCACGCCTAGCGGGTAGCTGCAGATATAGCGCGACTGCACCACCGTGCCGGGGTTGGGCTTGGGTTTGCCCTCTGGCCAGGAGTCATCGGCCGGCGGGTACTGGACCTTGAAGTCCGGCGGCATCAGCAGGTGGCGCATCCGATCCGCGTGCGGATGGTTGGCATAGCTCGCCCAGTCGGGCTCGAGGCACACGCCGCCCTCGACCTTGTCGAAGAATCGCAGCTGAGCGTAGCTCATGGTCTCGCTGATGATCCACGAGACGTGCGAATAGGGCGAGTCGCGATGGGCCAGGGCAATCTGGTCGGCCGGCTTGTAGCCGCTGTCCTGGGTCAGGTGGTAGGGGTCGTCGCGGAAGGCGACGCCGATGGCGGTCGCCAGAGCGAGGATGACCAGGGCGAGGATGCCGTGCTTCATGACGCCTCCGCGACCGAATCCGCTGCCGCCGCCTCCACCGCGTCTGGGCCGAGGGTGACCACCGGTCGCAGGAGGTGGGTGACGCCGAGCAGGCCGAGGACCACCCCCATGACCAGCACGTTGGCGTTGAGCGTGAAGTAGGTCAGCAGGACGTAGTCCGCGACCAGGATGCCGAGCACGCTGCCGATGTTGCTGACGAACAGCAGCGTGCCGGTGGCGTGGCCGACCCTGGTGCCGGTGGCATGGAGCAGCTTGACCAGCATCGGCGTGACGCAGCCGAGCAGCAGCGATGGCGGCAGGAACAGGACGATCGCCGCCAGCAGCGAGCCGGGCCGCGCCTGGTGGATCGTCGGGCCCAACGCGTGGCTGAAGTCGCGGGCGTAGGTCGGCAGCAGCAGGAAGAACACCCCCGCGATCAGCAGGATCCAGCCCAGCGGGCGGTTGGAATGGAACCGGTCGGCGATGCGCCCACCCAGCCAGGACCCGACCGAGATCGAAAGGATGAATACCGTGATGATCGCGGCCCAGACATCGACACTGGTGCCGAAATCGGGGTAGAGGTAGCGCCCCCCGATGATCTCGAGCGCCATCATGCAGAAACCGGCGATGACGGAGGTGGCGAAGATGGCATAGATCC
>JBEPXK010000715.1:0-2263 GCA_041641915.1 Planctomycetota bacterium | reverse complement strand
GCTTGGCAGCCGATGGGGTGGGCGGATCGGCTTCGCCGATTGTATCCGCCGACCACCCCCCGCAGTTGCCAGTTCCAGCGCTCGCGATGGGAGCTGGCGGGGGTGGGTGGCTGTCCATGTCCGGTGTGCTTGCGTGGTTGGGACCGGCGTTCCTGCAGGAGCTGGGCGGGTTTCAGAGCGCGTGCCGTTCGGCGCGATGCACGGCGAAACCGGCCAGATCCATCCCCGCCTTCGCTGGTGGCATCACGGTATAGAACATCAACTGCGCGCCCTGTTCGTCGAGTCCGCCGCCGCGGGTGTCCCGCAGGCGCCAGACCGGTACGCTGACCTCCTGCCAGCCGACGTCTGGCTGCAGGCCGGCGACGGTGTGGATCAGATTGAAATGCGTGCCGTCGGCGTCGCGCAGGCCGCAGAGCAGCACCACCCAGCTGTTGCGCATGGTTACGCGCAAACGCAGGCGGATCAGATCGTCGGGGCCGAGCCGGGTGATCCCTGCGGGATAGACGCCGTGGTGACGGACGGTGGCGTGCAGGATCCCCTGTTGCGGTTCGTCCATTACCCGTGGACGCGCGAAGCCGCCGTCGGCGTCGATCCAATCGGCCGTGGTCCGCGGCGGAAGTCCCTGTGTGAAGTCGTGGTCGACCAGCGTCTCTCCCGCCACGATCCGCCAGAGACTCGGGGTGCCGCGATGCGGCCAGGTGACTATCTGACCCGCGGTGACCGCGTGTTCCATGCCGCCGACGGTCACGCACACGCTGCCCCGGTCGACCGCGACCGCGCCAGTGCGTGGGCCGGCATCGACCCGGAACGCCGTGCCGGTGACAACCACCGTGGCACCGCCGGCGTGGATCTCCAAAGGGGTTCGGTCGGCCCACGGCGGCACCTCTGCCGCCAGGACGCCGGTGTGCAGCGCGTAGGCGTGTTCGTCACGGATGACCAGTTCGCTGTTCCCGCTGAGGGCGATCTTGCTCTGGTCCGGTCCGTTGAGGTCGAGGCCTGCGCCCGGTGCGGTGCGCAGGCGATCGCCGCGATGCAAGGTGGCGCCGGGCGCGATCTCGCTCCAGCCGTCGGGGCCGGCACGCAGGAGCCGCCCGTGCCAGCGTTGCAGATGGCTCTGGGTCAGGCTCGGCAGCTCGGCCGGCGGCGTGACCTCGACGGCCTGGCCCCACCAGACGAGGCCGAGCGCCACCGCCCCACACAGCGTCGCCGCGATGGTCGCGGCGATGCGGCGGGCCCGACGCCGCCGGGCGGCGAGCGTGTCGACGACCCGTCCGACAAAGCGTCGGCTGGAGCTGCGGCGCAGGCGTTGGAGCACGGTGTCGGTGAAGCCATCGTCTTCGGCGCAGAAATGGGATTGGAGCAGCTGGTCGCTGGCGAGCACCGCCCGCAACAGGCGGTCGGTGCGCGGATCCTCGCGCAACCGGGCGTGCAGACGCCGGCGATCGGCCGGGGCGGCTTCGCCGTCGAGACAACGCAACACGAGGTCCTCCACGCGCTCAGCCATGGCGCAGCTCCACCGCGTTACGTTGCAGACGACGACGGATGCAGTCGTGTAGCCGGGCGTGCAACCGGACCAGCGTGGTCCGGACGGTCGGCGGCTTGGCCCCCATCAGCTCGCCGATGGCCAGGCTGCTCAGGCCCTTGACGTGACGCAATTCGATCAGGCGTCGCGCCCGGGGGTCGAGCTGGTCGAGGCAATGGGCCAGGGCATCGGCACGCGCGGGATCGTGTTCGTCGGTCGCCGCCGTGTTCTCGGCCAGATCCTCGATGTAGGCGGCGAGGTCGTCGAAATGCACCGAGCGGTCGCGGGCGCAGCGCCGCCAGGCCAGGCGGGCCTGGTTGCGCACGATGCCGCGCAACCAGGCGGCGACCGAGCCCTCGCCGCGGAAGCGCTCCAGGCCGCGCAGCGCGGCCAGGAAGACCTCCTGGGCGACGTCATCGCCATCATCCGGGTGCGGCGCCAGGCGACAGGCCAGCGCCCGGACCATGCGATGGTGGCGCTCGACCAGCTGTTCGGCCGCCCGCAGATCGCCGCGCCGCGCGGCTCGCAACAGGTCGCGATCCTCACGCATGGCTTGTGTTCACAGGGGACTGTGCCCCCTGTGCCTGCTGGTCATCGATGGAATCATCAGGCATCATTGACGGGACCCTCAGAGCTCCAAACCTCGGCACCGCCAGCGAGTGGAGCCCAGCCAGGCTTGGCTGGGCGACCGGCCGACCGAGGGGTGGTTTTCTGCGACAATGGGCCGCAGGCCCGCCGAAA
>JBEPXK010000714.1:0-2290 GCA_041641915.1 Planctomycetota bacterium | reverse complement strand
CGTGTTATGGCGGCACCACCGCGCAGACACCCAACATCGACCGCATCGCCGCGCAGGGCGTACGCTTCACGAATTTCCACGCGATGCCGATCTGCGGCCCGTCGCGCGCCGCGTTGATGACCGGGCTCTACGGCATGCGCCACGACCCGGTGCCCGACGGGCACCGGCTGATGCCGCACTACCTGCAGCGTGCCGGGTATCACACCGCCTTCCTCGGCAAGCACATGGTCAAGTCGGTCGCCGTCGATCCCATCGGCCAGGGCTTCGACCAGGCGATGCTTTCGGTCAACGGTTACCGCTTCTGGAATCCGCACTTCGTGTTCTTCGACTGCACCGGCCCGTACGCGGCCTACAACCAGGCCCCGGTGGTGGTCAACGAATGGGAGGTGCCCTTCGGCTACGCGCCCGAGTTGCCGCAAGCCGGCGCCGGCACGCAGTTCACCGACGCCTACCACGGCGACATGATCGCCACTCAGGCCGAGCACCTGATCGGCGCGTTCGCGACGGACGACGACCCCTTCTTCCTGTACCTGGCCCTCAAGCTCGACCACGTGCCGCTCACCCCCACCCCGCTCTCGACCGAGTACGACGAAGCGCACAAATTACAGGATCAGATGGCCGCCCTGCTGCCGGGCGAGAGCTGGGCGCAGTACAACACGCGTATGCGTGAGACCGGCGGCGAGACGGTGCGCCTGGGCCGGCCGGAATATCGCGACGACGTGCTCGTCTACCTCGACCACGTCATGGGTCGTCTCGACCAGGCCCTGCAGGACGCCGGCGTGGCCGAGGACACGCTGATCCTCATCACCGGCGATAACGGCAACAACCTCGGCAAACCAGCCGATCCGGCCGACGCGCTGCTGGGCGGCAAGGGCGATTGCACCGACGGCGCGACGCGCGTGCCGCTGGTGGTGCGTTGGCCGGCGGGGGCGCCAGCCGGGCGCGTGCTGCACGACCCGGTGCAGCTGTGCGACATCATGCCGACGGTGGTCGAGCTGGGCGGTGGCGCCATCGACGATCAGCCGGTCGATGGCATCAGCTTCGCGCCTCGGTTGCGCGGCGGCGACACCCCGGTGCGCGACTGGGTCTACCTGCACGGCGGCACCAACAACGCCAACATCTGGAATCGCCGGCTGGAGGAATGGGGCTGGGAGCTGCCCTACGCCGATCCGGCGCTGCGCCCCGAACCGATGGTCTGGCGCTGGATGCGCGGCGAACGCTACAAGCTCTACGGCGACGGTCGCCTCTACGACATGGTGGCCGACAAAAACGAGACCACGCCGATTGCCCCGGGCACCGGCGGCGAAGCGGCCGAACGGGCGCGCGTGGTCATGCAGGCCGGGCTCGACGAGCTCGACGACCGCGCCCGGTGGACCGATTATCAGGATTTCCTGCAACCCAGCTACTGGGGTGATGACCGCACCCCGCCCGCGGCGCCCACGTCGGTGCGCGCGCGGGTCACGCCTTGAGGAGGACAACACGCATGCATCGCTTCATCGTGCTGATCGCGCTGGTCGCGACGGCGGCGGCCGCCGATATCGAACTGACCTGGGATGCCAATACCGAGAGCGATCTCTCGCATTATCGCATCCATCGCGCCACCACCGCCGGTTTCACCCCCGGGCCGGGCAATCTCCTGCGCGCCGTGCACGCGCCCGGCGGCGGCGGCGAGGAATCCTTCCTCGATGTCGGCGTGCGCCAGGGCGCGACCTATCACTACCGGGTCGTCGCGGTCGATCACGGCGGCAACGCCTCGGCGCCGTCGGCCGTAGCCTCGGTGGTGGTGGGCCTGCATCGTCGCATCCGCCTCGGTGTGGACCCGGCGCCAGACGGGCTCGACATCGAGCACCGCGGCAGCGGCACCACGCGCGCCAACGACCCGGCCGGGGTCGCCTTTCCGTTCATGGAGAGCAGCATCGATCATATTTTCGGTTTCGTCCTCAGCGAAGCGGGTTGAGGGAGAGGGGTCACCATGCGATTCACGTTCCTCCTGCTGATCCTGGCTGCCGCGCTCGGCGCGGTGGAGGATGGCGACGGCAGCGTCGTGGTGCGTGGCGCACTGCAGCGCTGGCACCGGGTCACCATCGATCTCGCGGGCCCCGCTGCCGCCGAGACCGGCACCCCGCACGCCTTTCGCGATTACCGGTACGATGTGATATTCACCGGTCCGGACGCGCAGGAATACCGGGTGCCCGGCTACTTCGCCGGTGATGGCGCCGGCGGCGAAGCCGGCAATCGCTGGCATTGCCATTTTGCACCCGATGCCACCGGTGCCTGGCAGTACACCATC
>JBEPXK010000713.1:0-2294 GCA_041641915.1 Planctomycetota bacterium | reverse complement strand
GCTCGAAGTCCGCGGCGTACCAATCGAACAGCTTGGAGATGCGGGCTGTTTCGGCCTGCAGGTCGAAGCGGTTGAGCCGCTCGGTGGCCAGCCAACGATCGAAGCGAGCGGTGAGGCGTTGATCGAGGTCCTCGGCGCGGAAGGCCTCGCGTGCGAGTGGCGGGCAGCTGAGCGCGGCGCAGACCAGCACCGCGTGGACGCGGTAGTCGGTCTCGGGGCGCAGGGCGCGGTGTTCGATGTCATCGAGGCTGACCCGGTGCCCGCCGAGCGGGTGGATGCGCTTGGTGAAGGGATCGAAGTCCCACAGGCTGTGTTGTGGTTTTCGTCGCAGCACCTCGGCGATGGCCAGGGCGTTGTAGAGGTTGATCAGCGCCGCGTGCCGCTCCGGGCCCGTGGATGCGGTCGCCGGTGCCGGCGCGAAGACCTCGAGGTAGGTTTCGAGCGCGGCGCGGTCGTCGTGCGCAGCGCGCCAGCGGTCGTAGGCGACCAAGCCCCGCCGATCGACATATCGCTGGAGCAGGGCAGTGAAAGGCGCGTGGTCGATGCCTGCCGGGACCAGCACCGGCGGGGCCTCGCTGGCGTGTAGCGTGCTGGCTGGCTGCAGTGCGATCAGCACCAGCCACAGGGGTCCGAGTGCATTGCGGTTTAACCGGCGCCGAGAACGCACGCTGTTTCTCCTGATGGGCTCAGTGGCAGTGGGGACAGCTGCCGGCCTCACCCGCCTGCTGGGTGTCCCCGGCGTCGGGCGCAGCGTCCTGGGCGCGAGTGGGCTGCGTATCGCAACCGGCGTCTTCGCCGGAGGCGGTCGCAGCGGACGAGTCGGTGGCCTCGGCGTGCTTCGCTTCGGCGCTGCAGCAGGCTGCGTGACCGGAGCGCCGTGGGATGAAGGCGCCGAGCAGGACCAGGGTCACGGCGATGCCGGCGACATGTTGCAGCGGCGAGACGCCATGGCCCATGTGCCCGGCCGCGGCATTGAGTTCGATGACCGTGCCGAGGGCATCGAGGGCGAGGCCGAAACCCACCGCGACCGCCGCGACCGCCGCGAGGTAGATCACCACCGAGCGGGTGCCCAGCAGCTTGCGCACCGCCATCACCGTTGCGGCGTTGGTTGCCGGGCCGGCGAGGAGGAAGACCAGCGCGCTGCCGGGGGCAACACCCTTGGCGATCAGCGCGGCGGCGATCGGGACCGAGGACGCGCTGCAGACGTAGAGCGGGATCCCGGCGAAGAGCATCACCAGTTTCGGGCCGATGCCGGTGCCGCCCCAGGTGGCGAGCACGCTCTGGGGCACCAGGGCGGCGATGATGCCGGCGATGAGGATGCCTACCGCCATCTCGCGCCCGATCTCGCGCGGCACGTCGACCCCCGCAGCCTTGAGCACCCGTAGCGGCCAGGGGCCGGTGCGCGGCGGCTCGGCGATCGCAGCAGGGGCGGTGGTGGCCACCACCTCGGCGTCGGGACACAGCGTGTCCTCGGCGCACGGCTCCGCTTCACCGCCCGGCTGTGCACTGCAGCAGGAACTGACGGCTTGGGCGGGGGGGGCGTTGGCCACCGCGACCTCGTGAACCAGCAATCCGCCGATCAGCGCCGCGATCAGCGCCGCTACTGGGCTGAACAGGGCGAACCAGGGGCCGATCAGCACCGCGCAGAGCACGATGCTGTCGACGCTGGTCTGGGGTGTGGCAATGAGGAAGGACATGCTCGCCGCTGCGCTCGCGCCGCGGCGGCGCAGGCCGGCAACCAGGGGCACGATACCGCAGGAGCACACCGGCAGGGGGATGCCGATGCCGGCGGCCTTGATGTTGGCCCACAGGCCGGTGCCGCCCATGTGGCGCCTGACCCAGCTGACCGGCAGGAACACGGTCATGAAACCGGCGATCAGCAACCCCAGCAGCAGCCAGGGGGCCATCATCGCCACGGTATTCCAGATATCAGCAAGTGCATCGAGCACCGGATCGCTCCTTCCCGTTGCGGCTCAGAACGGTGTGACTACCCAGGGGCTTCGCCCCCACGGTCCATGCACGAGCGAATGGACCTACCGCTCTGGCTGTGTTGGGATTCCCATGGATCGGCTGCGCCGATGCCATCCACCCAACATCCCTCTGGCGCCAGCCCCATCGCTCGCGATGGGGCGCGAAAAAGGCGGGTAACCAAGGTGGGCCTCCGCCCACAACCCAAGGGTTGCGAGCATAGGGCTCCGGCCCACCTTTCTGCTCTTTCATCAGGGGACTTCGTCCCCCGAACCCCCTGTGCCTCGACGGCTTGTGACAGCGCCGCTTTCAAAACGTTGTTTTTT
>JBEPXK010000712.1:0-2297 GCA_041641915.1 Planctomycetota bacterium | reverse complement strand
CCACCCCGGCCGGCATGGCGGCGATGAAGGCGCGATCGGTCGGGCAGGGATCGAGTCCGCGCACGTCGAGATGGGTCAGCCCGACCTCGTCCGGGACCACCGCCAAAGTGTGGCGCACGTCACGCACGCTCGCACCGGGCACCTCCACGGCATAAGGCGTGAGGGCAAGCGTGTTGGCAATGTCGTGGCTGAACTCCAGCGACAGCTGCAAGGGGTCGCTCGCGGGCGCCGCGAAGCGCACCCGGATCCGCTCGCCGTCACGCTCGTAGTCGCCGAGGTTGCCGGCCGCGAGCCCGAGCAGGCGGACTTCGGCCGGCAAACGCAGGTCGACGCCATCTATCAGCCCCCGTTGCGGCTGCACCACCAAGCGCGACGACCAGCGCAGACGCCCCTCGACCATCACCAGGTAATGGCTCAGCTCGAGGGAGACCTCGGCGGCGATCGCGACCCGCCGCAGGGCCAGCGGATCCGCGCCACGACGCCGCGCCGCCTGACGCCACTGCACCCCGTCGCTCAGCTCGATCCCGGAGAACCGGCGCTGGAGCAGGCGGAAGGAACCGGCGTCGCGCGCATCCGGGTCGGTCGGTTCGAGCCGCACGCTCGCGGCATCGGCGAGCAGCCACTCCTGGGCCTCCAGCTCGGGTCCGCCCGGCAGCGGGCGACAGTCAGGCGCCACGAACGCGCCGTCCTCCGGCACGGCGGTGCGGCGCGCCTGGAGCACGATGGCGAGCGTCATCCCCTCCTCCAACACCCGCTGTGGGTCGTGGACCTGCAGGTGCCGCGGGCGCTGCGTGTCGGCTGGCACCAGCACCACGCCTGCCTGCCCGGGCGCCGGCTCCCACGGCTCGCTCAAACGCAGATGCAGCCGGTCGCGCACCCCCGGACCGCGCACCTGCACCTGCAGGTGCGCGCGCAGATGATCGCGCGTGGGCAGCAAGGCACCGTACTGGCGACAGGCCAGATCGCTACGCGCCAGCTGCCAGGTCACCCGCGGCAGGGTAGACGGATCGGTGAGGCGATAGGCCAGCGCCTCGCCGGGGCGCGGATCCACGCGACGCAGGTCGGCGTCGACCGGGCGCAGGCGACCCCAGCCGCTGCGCACAAGGGCGAGACGCGCGGTCGAACGGCGCGGATCCGGCAATGCGCTGAGCAACACCCCCACCGACTCACCCGCCAACGGCATCACCCCGGCCAGGGCCAGCTCGAGCTGCGCCGTCTGCGCGCCGAGTTGCAGCCGCAGCTCGTGGCCCTGCTGCTGCCAGCTCGCCACCCCGCTGCCGCGGACCTCGCCGAGCAGCAGGCCCTGCGGCAGTTCGAAGGCGAGCGCGGCGAAGCCACTGCTGCGCGCCACGAGGGTGACCTCCGCGCGCCATTCCAGACGATCGGGCTCCAGCGTCAGGCGCACGTCCTGGTCGACATGCAGCTCGCCGCGGCCCTGGGCCGGAGTGCTCGCCGGCGCGTCAGCGAGCGTGAGTGCGACCGTGTCCGCGCCGAGCGGCAGCACCGCGCGCCAGAGCCCGTCATCGTCTTGCCGTGCCGGTTGCCCGGCGACCACCAGTTCACGACCCGCCGGCAGCCGAACCGCCAACTCACCGCCCCGGCCACCGGGCAGCGGCAGAGATCCGCCAGGCTCCAGCGCCAGCTCGCAGCGCAGCAACCCCTGGCTGCGCGGGGGGAGATCGAGCCGGCAGCCGCCCGCGATCGGCGTCAGCCCCAACTCGCGCAACCCGCCGTCGGCCTCGCGGTAGATCACCTGCCCCAGCCGGCCGGCTCCGAGCTCCAGCTCCAGCGCCTGCCACTGTTCGGCGAAGACCGCCACCGGAGCGGTCAACGTGCCGGTCAGGGTCTCGTCGACGAGGCGCAGGTCGATCTGCGCCCCGCCCACGGCCAGATCGACCGGCGCCGCGGGCCCGCTGGCGGTACGTGCGGCCAGCTGCTCGAGGCGTGCGAGTTCCTGCTGGGTCAGGGCGACGCGGATCGCCTGCGGTCGGCCATCTGCGTCGACGCCGATATAGGAGCCGAGCACCGGCTCGGCGCCGGTGGCGGGTAGCACCAGCAGCGCCAGCAGCGCCGCGGGTGCGGCCGCGAGCGTGACCCGTCGTAGGATCCAGCGCAGGAGCAGCACCAACACCAGAGCGAACGGGAACACCCGGCTGAGAGCGGCCAGCGTATGCCAGGCCCCGCCGTGCAGCGCCCAGGCGCCGCAGATGGCTGCGAGCACCAGCAAGACCTGTCCACGCACGCGCACGGCGAGAGCCGCGGCGCAAGCCAACAGCAACGCGGCGCCGATGCCCAAC
>JBEPXK010000711.1:0-2300 GCA_041641915.1 Planctomycetota bacterium | reverse complement strand
ATGCCGCGGCCGTGCGTCTCCGGCTATGGGATTGCCGCGCCCGGCGATTACCATCGCGGGCATGAGCGCCACCCCAGCCCCCTTGCGCCTGCTGCGCATCCTGCTGATCCTGCTCGGCTGCTCGCTGGTCGCTGGTCTGGTCGGCGTGGTGCTGCCCACGGCGTGGATGGACCGGCTGCATCGCCTGGCCGGCCTGGGCGAGCTGCCACGCGCGCCGATCGTCGGCTACCTCGCCCGTTCGGCGAGCGCGCTCTACGCCATGCTCGGCGCGGTCTACCTCTTCGCCGCGCGTGATCCGCTGCGCTACCGGGGGCTGGTCATCCTCTTGGGTTGGTCGCTGCTGAGCTTCGGGGTCGTGGTCAGCGCGATCGAGCTCCACGCCGGCCTGCCGTGGTGGTGGATCATTGGCGAAGGCGTGGCCACCATCGCCGCCGGCGCGGTGATCCTGATCCTGGCCGCGCGCCTGCCGACCACCACGCACACGCCGGCACCCTGACGGCCGACGTCACGACCGCAGCGATTGGGGTTGGCACAAACGGATTCGCGCAGGCTCGCGCCGGACGATCAGAAGGTCCAGCCGATCATGCCGTAGGCTTCGATCGTGTCCTGCTCGACGGTCGCCTCGACCAGGCCGCTACCGACGATGAAGTCGTGCTTGCTGTTGAGCACCCGGGCGATGCCGCCGGCGCCGATGGTGAAGTTGCCGAAGGTGACCTCGCCACCGACGCGCAGCCCCGCCTCCCAGACGAGATCGACCTCGTCGACCGGCAGGACCTCCTCCTGCTGGGTGATGTCGAGCCGTGAGAGACCCAGGCCGATGAACGGCGCCACGACCACCCGCAGGTTCTGGGTGAAATCGAAGTCGGCACCGAGGTGGTAGCGCAGGGTGCCGGCGGTGTACTCGAGCACACGCGTGCCGTCGTCGAGCTCGCCGTCCTGGTAGGTGCCGGCCAGGCCGATGCCGATATGCAGGTTGATCAGATCGCGCGGCGGAAAGGGATGCGGCGGACGCCACACCAGCTCGCCGGTGTAGGCGGTGTCGTACTCGATGCCGCCAGCGATCTCTTCGTCGACCATCGGCACACTGACGTGCAGTTCGAGCGAGGACCGGTAGATCGACTTCGGCAGCACGACCACGTCGGTCTCGAACGCCTGGGCAGGCATCGCCCCCAGGAACGACACCCCCAAAACCGTGGCAATCAGGACCTTGCGTCCGAACGACATCTACACACCTCCCCTCCGCGGACCGATGCGGCACCCCACCGGAGTGGCCAGGCGCGCACCGTGCACGACGGAAGCCGCCATGGTCGAAATGGCCTTCCGGGCGTTCAAGGGGAAAAGGCCGGCCCCGACAAGGGTGGCAGCAACACCAGATCCGGGCTGCCCCCTGGGTCGCGACCGCACGCCGGCCTTGCGCAAGGCCGGCCGGGGCTGGCCCGGCGACCGGCCGCGATTGCCGATTGAGGGCGCAGCCGCGTTGCGATGCTGGAGCCATGTCCGTCGCATCCCGCCTGTTGCTGGTGTGCCTGATGCTGCCGCTGACCGCCCACGCCGCGCCGGTCGGCGGCGCGCCGCCAGCGGAACTGGCCGCGGCCGATGCCCGGCGCGCCGCGCTCTACACCCGCTATCGCGCGGCGGTGGTCGGTCTCGACTGTCGCGGCCGGCTCGGCGGGCAGATGGTCGATTATTACGGCACCGGCGTGGTGGTCGATCCGACAGGATTGGTACTGACCAACATCACCGTGGTGCCTGCCGACGCCGCCGAGCTGCGCATCCACTTCACCTCGGGCCACGTCCGGCCCGGACGGATCATCCGGATCGACCGCCGCTCGGAGGCGGTGCTACTCCAGGTCGACGACCCGGTCACGGACCTGGTGCACATGCCGCTGGCCGACAGCGAGGCATCCCAGCCTGGCGACGTGGCCTACAGCTGGGGCAACCCCTTCTTCACCATCCAACGCGACGGCGGGGTATCGCTCAGCCGCGGCGTGATCAGCGGCGTGTACACCCTGGCCTCGGTCGACGACCAGAGTCGCTACACCGGGCCGGTGCTCGAAACCGATGCCGCGGTCAACCCCGGCAGCGACGGCGGCCCGCTGACCGATGCCGAAGGCCGGCTGCTCGGGGTCATGTCGTTGGCTTTCTCGCCGACCCGCTGGCTCGGCTGCGCCATCCCGGTCCATCGCATGCGCGCGGGGATCCCGGAACTCGCCGGGTTGCCGGTGGTTCCGCCGCAGCCCGGCGCTGATCCGCTGGCCGCGGCGCTGCGCGCGGCCGCGGCGGGCTGTGCCCCGGCGGTG
>JBEPXK010000710.1:0-2306 GCA_041641915.1 Planctomycetota bacterium | reverse complement strand
CCACCGAGGCGGTCTTCTCCGGTCTGGCGGATGACGCCGACAGCACCTTCGAATTCCTGGAGGTGCCCACCGCAGCCCAGTGAGCCCGACGCGATTCCGCAGCGCCTCCCCGCGCCGACTCAAGCATCCCCCACGTGTCCGTCAGAGCCATTCGGGATCGGCAAGCATACCGTGGTCGAGACATACCTGCCGCCACCGTGCGCCTGCTCACCGCTGGCGCTCATCAGGGTCACCGCCCGGGGTTGATCCGTCCGGTCAGCCCCGATCGACAAACGGCTGGATCTGGAAGGTTCGTCTCTGCCGCATGGCTCGCTCTCCGGGCGGAGACCGGCTGCGATCCCTGCGCCGAAGGCTCTCAGTTCACGGTAGAGATGAGCAGGATCACCAGCCAGAGCCCGTTGAGCGACGCACCGATGATCGCGGCCGTCTTCGGTCGCCGCTGCAGGCCGACCAGACCGGTGATGAAGCCCGCGATGGTGCAACCCCAGACGCCTAACATCGTGGCCATCAGAACAAGACCGTGTGCCCGGCTGAAGGATCCGCCGGAAATCACATCGACGGCGGCTGCCACCGCGATCCCCCAGAGCAGGAACGCAGCTCCCGCGAGACAGATCGAGACAACGCCAGCGGTGTTGCGCCGGGATACCTGGCGTCGCGAGCGTGAACGCGTCTGCGGCGGAGCATAGCGATCCCTGCCGGCCTGCCGCTCCGGACCGCCGCGCCGCCGCGCACCGGTCTGGCGTCCGGTGGCCGGCTCATCCATCCGCGCGCCTCGACCCCCGCCGGCACCCGATTGGCGTGCGCCAGCTCCACCGTAGGCGCCTCGTCGTGGCCTGGTGCGTACATTCACTGGCATACTGCTGCCCTCCCCATGACTGAGCCCCCTGGGAGATACCGCCGCGTCAGGGTGTGTCACGCGATGTTTGCTCCACCAGGCAGCAGAAGAGGGCTGCATCCGCCGTACCGGATCATTCGATCCCACTACGCGGCTGCGCGAACCCCGCCAGACCTCGCCCGCTGAGCCCTGAGCATCTGCAGCGCGGCAGTGGCCCGGATGGCAGACTCAGCTGCACCCGCGCTCCCGCAGAACCGCCATGCCCTGCCTGTCCGCTCGCTCCTGCTACGCCGCAGAACCCACTTCCGCACCCTCCACGTCAGGATGGCTGCGATGCCGCAGCGACGCAGAGTCATCGACCCTGCGCCCGATCGCAGGGGATGGGCCCGGCGCCCCGGTGCGACCGGAAGGCGCATCGCTCCGGCGCCTTCCCCCTCGCTTGTCCACCGACCGCAACCGGCGCGTAAGCACTCGTGCGCGTTGGGCCCGGGTGATCACACCACGTCTGCCGCGAGACCATCCTCGCATCAGGTGCATACCCGGGCCGGGCCCGGGTCACGCGTCGATGGCAACCTTCTCGACCGCGAAAGTCACTCGTTCCACGCCGACCTCCTTGCCGGTCCACACGGCCTCGGCCATCATCTCGGGCGCAGACCAGGCGATCGGCCAGCAGCCTTCGAGCTTGAATCCGACCACCTTGTTGCCGCTCTCATCGACGAAAGCGATGGTCCCGCTCTTCTTCTCGATCTTGCCGTCGCGGATGTCAGAGATCCAGGTGACCAGATCCAGGTCGCAGAAGATCCGGTCGATGGTGACGGTGGTGCTGTAGCTGCGGCCAGCGAATTCGTCGGCCTCCTTGGCGTCACCCGTGATCAAACGCAGACCGTCCACACGCTTGGTGGTGCTGAAGTCCATGCCTTCGAATTCGACTTTGTAGAGCGAGCTGGTCACGCGCATGGGTGATCCTTTCTCGATGTCGCACCATTCTGGTGCCGGGGGTCTGCCCCGATCTGGCCGGGGGCGGGGTGGATGGGCACCGGCCGGGAAGAGCCGGCCGAGTCCGGCATGATGGACAACGGGCAGGCGAGCGCAAGCCCAATAGGCATCATCGAGCATTCGTGCAGCCAGCTGTTTTCGCACCCCTGTATAAGTGTGCGATAATCGCGCAGAACTTTGCTGCCGTACATGGGGCCATCGCCCGGCGCCTTGACAGCATCTGGCGCCAGATGCCGCAGCCGCCTGGCCGCGCTTGGCCAGCGCGGCCCTTCCACAACTACCTGAATACGGTGACATCGCCGCGCAGGCGCGCTTGACGATAATGACGGGTCCCTCAGAGCTCCAGCAGAGTGCTACCAATCCGATACCAGCCTTGCGCGCGTCAGCGCGCCGCCGAGGGGGCCATGGGGGCCGGGCCGGCCCCCATCGGCCGACAGAGCCCGGTTTTCCGCCGAAAATGGGCCGAAGGCCGGAA
>JBEPXK010000709.1:0-2316 GCA_041641915.1 Planctomycetota bacterium | reverse complement strand
CCTCTGGCACGATCTTGACGCCGATCTCCTCGGTGAACCAGATCGTGTCGCGGTACTCGTACAGGGCGGTGCAGCTGATCTCCATGGCATCATTGATGCCCGTGGCAGCGCGTAGGCGCACCGGCATGCCCTCGGGCAGGATGTCGTTGAGGTCGATCCAGCAGTCGCCGAGGTGCACGGTCGCGACCGAGGTATGCGCCACGTACTCTTCCTGCCACACCCAGCCGGCGACCACCCCGGCGTTGTTGATGGCCATCGCATCCTGGGTGGCGTTACGCCCGCTGTCCTCGGGGTGGCTCGGCAACCAGCCGAGGTCGGTCAACGGGCCATCGGGGGTGCCACGGAAGGCGCCTTTGTCGCCGCCGACCTCGTCTTTGGTCCGGAACATGCGGCCACACAGTTGCTGGCCATCGCTGCTCACACAGCGGAAGAAGCCCGTGGCGTTACCGGCCGGCAGATCGTACACGGTGTCGTCGCCCGCGGCGTTGCGCCGCCACGGCCTGGTGACACCGCCGCCCATGTACTTGCCGCCGTACATAGTGCCGTCGGCACGGCGGTGGGCGAGCTTGCCGTCAATATCGAGGGCGAGACGGCCACCCTCGGGGAACGACCAGATCCAGGGCTTGGAGTCGTCGCCTATGCCCTGGTAGCCGATGATCTCGCCGGCCTCCGTCACCTGGTAGATCCACTCCGGCCCTTCCAGATCCGGATAGTATCCCATCATATACGTGCACTCGTCGGCGTAGAAATTGTAGGCGAGGTTGGTGCGCGTGCCTTCGCTGAAGTTGTTCATGCGCATGGTGCTCACGCCCTCGCGGCGACCGTCGCAGTGCTCGACGAAGGACAACGTGCCCGCGTGGCCGTAGTCGTTGATGGTCTCCAGACGCTGCTGGTAGACGACGAAGTCGACCGGGAAGATCTCCATCCTCGGCACGGTGCTGTCCTGCGCGCCGATGCGAGCGCTGGCCGGAAACCACTCGCGCTTGCTGGCGACGATAGTTACGGCGCCCGCATCGACCACCGGCAGCCGATAGCTGCCGTCGCCGTCGCTGTAGCAGCTCGTCTGCACGGCGCCGTAGCCGCGGATCAGGGTGCCCGGCACCGGTTCGTCGGTGTCGCGGTTCCAGATCACACCGGTGACGGTACGCAGCGTATAGACCGTAAAGACGATCGGCACCTCGGCCAGCAACGCACCGTCGCTGCGTACCTCCAGGGCGGCCGCGACCTCGTGCGGCGTGTTCAGATCGGCTGGCAGGCTGATGGTGAAGGGCGCGGCGGTCACCACATCCTGGCCGGCAATGCTGGTGACGTTGAATACCTCGGGGCTCAGAGCGACGCTCCCGTCGCTACTGGTGAGTTCCACGCTCACCGGACCGCTGTCCACCGAGCCGACGTTGGCGATCGGCAGGATCACGGACACCGTCTCGCCCGGCTGGACGATCCCGTTGCTATCGATCTCGTCGTTGATGGTGACCGTCGGATGACCGGCGATGACCAGCGGGTTGTCGAGCGCCACCAGCGCGTTGTGCACGTTCAGACGTCCACCCGAGGCGATGACCCCGTCCAGCGCGGCGATCGGGTCGACGGTGGCCATGAGGAACTGACGCAGCTGGACGGCATTCCAGTCCTGAAACTCACTCATCAACAGGACGCAGGCACCGGCAACGTGCGGGGTGGCCATGGAGGTGCCGCTGATGGTCTCGTAGTAGGTGTTCTCGCCACGTTCGACGATGGCCGCGGTTTCGTAGCTGGGATAGGTGCTGTAGATATCGGTACCGGGAGCCGCCAGATCCACGGCCTCGAGACCGTAGCACGAGAAGGACGACAGGGCGTCGTTGCGGTCGCTCGCGGCCACGGCGATGACATTGTCGCAGTCATAGCTGGAGGGGTAGTGCGGGGTGGCGTCGTTGTCGGCAGCAGAATTGCCGGCTGCGGCCACGAAGGGCCGGGCGTTGGCGAGGATACTGTCGTAGAGCAATTGTGAGAAGCCGGAGCCGCCCCACGAGTTGGAAGACAGATGGGCCCCGTTGGCGGTGGCGTAGTCGAGCGACTCGACCGCCGCCGAAAGGGTCCCTGAGCCACCACCGGTAAGGAACTTGAGCGCCATGATGCGCGCCTGCCACGCGACGCCCGTCACGCCGATGCCGTTATCGCCGACCGCGGCGATGGTGCCGGCACAGTGGGTGCCATGGAAGTGGTCGTCCTTGGGATCGCCGTCGCCATTGGCGAAGTCGTAGCCGTGCACATCGTCGATGAAGCCGTTGCCATCGTCGTCGATGTCGTTGTCTGGGATTTCGCCGGGGTTGGTCCACATGT
>JBEPXK010000708.1:0-2317 GCA_041641915.1 Planctomycetota bacterium | reverse complement strand
CCGCCGCGAGCCCGGCCGAAGGCGCGGCTTCCATCCCCGCGAGGTCGAAACCGCCCGTCCCACCCGTATCGGCCGGCCGTGCCGCTGTCGCTGGCGCGTCGCGACTGGCCAGCTGGCGAGCCATACCAGTCAGCGCCTCCTCGCGCCCTCGGGCAACCACCTCACGGGCCTCCCCCTCACGGGCCTCCCCCTGCGCCACTTTCACCTCCGCGTGCCGCGGGAAGTCGCGCTCCCACCAGGCCACCCGCTCGCGCCACCAGCCGAGCACGGTGGCGAGCTTGTCCTCCACCCGCTGGCCCTCCCGCTGTCGACGCCCCTTGAGCGCGGCGAAGTAGCGCTCGCGCATGCTCGGCCAGGAGGCGGGCGGCTCGATCTCGTGCTCGAGATACTGCTGCAGGTTCTCCAGCACGATCAACGAGGTGCCGGGGGTGACCAGGCCGTAGCGCCGGCCGATATGCAGGAGTTTCTCGGCGTTGCGCTCGGGAAACACCGCCAGTTCCGCGACCCGCGCCCCGGCCCAGGCACGAGCGATCACCCGCCCGGCGACCGCCTCGGCGCGACGCAGCTCGACCGGGTGGCGCAACACTCCGGCGCCGCCCGGACGACCGTAGACCAGGGTCGCGGTGCAATCGCCGCGCACACGGGCGTAGACCGTCGCACGACCGGAACCGGCGGCGTAGGCGTATTGGACATCGGCCAGCGCGCCGGCCGGAGCCTCGACCCGCAACAGCGTCGCCTGACCGGTGCACAGCATCTGCGCCGCTCGCGCGGCCGCGGTGGTGCTGGCATCGATCAGCCGGCCCCCGGTCGCGCTGGCGATCAAACGCTGCACGCCGCGGTCACGCCGGCTGCCGCCGGCGATCACATCCACCGGCAACGCACCGAAGCGCGGCAGGCCGTCACCCAGGGTGTGCAGACCGTCGGTGAACAGGAGCCACCGATCGGCCGCCTGCGCAGCCGCGGGTAGGGCATCGCGGCGCAGATCGAGCGCGGCGAGGTCGGTGCCGCCGTCGTAGGCGAGCGCATCGAGATGCGCGGCCAGGGCCTGGGCCCCCTCCGGCCCCGGCGCGAAATGCTGCCAGGCGGCCGGTGCGTTGCGGAACACCCGCAGATCGACGCCGCAGCCGAGCCGTGCGACCACCGCTGCGAGCACGGCGCGATCGCGCGCCACCGCCGCGGGGTCACGACTGCCGGAAGCGTCCCAGGCCACGGCGATGCGCTCGGCAGAGGCGGTGCCACCGCTCTGCGGCAGCTCGGGGGCATGGCTGATGGCGACGTAGGTCTCGTCCTGATGCCGCTCCAGGCTGACCAGTTCCGGGCCCAGCTGCGGCAGCCGGATGTAGAGGTCGTCGTCCGGGGTCACCGTCTGCAAGGTGGCCTCTGCGACCCAGCGCCGCTCGAAACCGTTGAGCACCAGATCGCCGAACCCACCCAGCTCCGGCTTGCCGGCGCCGGCTGCCACCTCGACCCGCAGGTCCAATCGCGGCAGGCTGGTACGCGGCAGCGGCACGTGGCACGCAGCGCCGTCGTCGCTCAGGCTGAGTTCGGCGACATGGACCACCGTGATCGTGCGCGAACCCTGCGCCGGAATCGGGTAGACCCGGGTACGGAACAGGTTGCCACGGACGTGTTCGACCAGCCCCGGATCGACCCGCCGGCGCATCTCGGTCTCCATCACCACCCGGCCCTTGTCCTTGGGCACGATCACCCCGTCGACCATCTGACCGTCGACATCGAGCGCGTAGCCACAGACCGTGGCCCCATCCGGCAGCGGGAACTCCAGTTCGCCAGCCAGCACGCGGCCGTTGGGGTTGTGGAAGGTCATGGTGGTGACGGTCTCGGCCTGCAGACCGGCTACGCTCACCGCGATCGCGAGGTCGGTCAGCCGCACCGGCTGCTCCTCGGGGGGCAGCTTGATCGTCGGCGGCGGCACCGGCGGTGGCCGGATCACCTCGGACGCGACCAGACCGGTGGCGAGCAGGCTGAGAAGGGCGAAGCGCAGGAAGCACATGACGGATCTCCGTGATTGGGGGTCTGCAGCTTGGACGATCATCCTCGTCGGGAGTTCCCGGTCGAGTCCGGAGTCCGACGAACGGCCCGGGCGCGAACGAGTACCCGCCTGCCGGTTCGCTTCCGCTCGCCGGTTCCGGGGCGCGAACGCGGAGCCGAGCCACGCGGCCCCCTGACGCCGTCAACGCACACCAAGGTGGGCCTCCGCCCACAACCCAAGGGTTGAGCATAGGGCTCCGGCCCACCTTTCTGCTCTTCCATGACGGGTCCCTCAGAGCTCCAAACCTCGGTGCCGCCAGCGAGTGGA
>JBEPXK010000707.1:0-2333 GCA_041641915.1 Planctomycetota bacterium | reverse complement strand
TCGAGGAACTGCGGCACAAGCGGCGCTGCCCGATCTGCGGCACGGCGATGGACAGCTACCTCATCGACGAGGCGCGGCGCCTGCACGTCTGTGGCCACAACCCCGACTGCCCGGGTTTCGAGGTCGAACCGGGACGGTTCAAGATCAAGGGCTACGAGGGCCCCACGCTCGAATGCGACAAGTGCGGCGCCGAGATGCAGCTGCGCAACGGCCGTTTCGGCAAGTACTTCGGCTGCACTAACGAGGAGTGTCGCAACACCCGCAAGCTGCTGCGCAACGGCCAGCCCGCGCCGCCGAAGGCAGACCCGGTGCCGATGCCCGAGCTGCTCTGCGAGAAGAGCGACGGCCACTTCGTGCTGCGCGACGGTGCGGCCGGGATCTTCCTTGCCTCGAGCAACTACCCGCGCTCGCGCGAGACCCGCAATCCGTTGGTGCGCGAACTGCAGCCGCATCGCGACGAGCTCGACCCGAAATACCGCTATCTCTGCGACGCGCCGACCGAAGACCCCGACGGCAACCCGGCCAAGATCCGCTTCGCCCGCAAGACCAAGCGCCACTACGTCTCCAGTGAGACCCCAGAGGGCAAACCGACCAAGTGGAGCGCCCACTACGACGAGCACAGCGGCAGCTGGCAGGTTCAGGACGCGGCGGCGGAGAAGGCGAAGCAGAAGGGCTGAAACGCGGCCCCGGAATCCCGCTGCTGGTGGCCGGGTTCACCCTTGCCAGCCGCAGCGTGCCCGATAGCCTGCCGGCCCGCACACAGCAGCCACGGCCTTGTAGCTCAGTTGGTAGAGCGGTGGACTGAAAATCCATGTGTCGGCGGTTCGAATCCGCCCGAGGCCATCCTCCCGAGCCCCCGTCAGTCGATGACTTGCGGGGGCTTGGTTTTGTGCGCCAGGCAACGGCACGGGTATCCAGGAGGCTCGTCGCGGTCTTGTATGGGCACCCGACCAGCGGGTAACGACCAGCGTCCAGCGACCAGCGGGACCATCGCCCGCCAGCAAGCCGCGCCATGAGGCGACCGGCCCATGTGCCCCGCCATCCGCCAATGACCAGCCGACCACCGGACCCTGCTGCATGAGGGTAACACCGGTTTGAGTCGGGCTGCCCGCGGACATCATGGCTGGCTGATGAGTCATGAAGCCAGGGTATCGCATCGGCAGACGCCGGACACGCCCGCGCGGGGGGGCTGGGTCCAGCGATACATCCCCGAGCTGATCTACGGCGGCAACGACGGGATCGTGACCACCTTCGCGATCATCGCCGGGGTGGCGGGTGCTCGCCTGGCCCCGTCCGTGATCCTGATCCTCGGCTTCTCGAGCCTGTTCGCCGACGGCGCCTCGATGGCGGCGAGCGACTATCTTGCCGAGCGTTCGCGCCCGGGTGGCAAGCCCCTGCGAATCGAGGCAGCGCGCAATGCCGCGGCGACCTTCCTTGGCTTCATGGTCCTGGGGGTGATGCCGCTACTGGTCTACATGGTCGGCCTGCCGCCGCAGGCGCGCCTGCCGGTGGCCGCGATCCTGACCGTGTGCTGCCTGTTCACCGTCGGTTCGGTCCGCGCGTTGGGCATCGACCACATCGGATGGCTGCGCGGCGGGCTGGAGATGCTGGTCGTCGGTGCGGTGGCCACGGCCCTGGCCTTCGGCGTGGGTCGGGCGCTGGCCGGGCTGGGACCCGGCGCGGCCGGGTGAACCCGGTCGCCCTGGCGCTCCGGGATCCGGGAGCGCCAGGGAAAGCGGCCACGGCGCGCTCTTCTCAGAAACGTACGCAGAGGAACAGCTTGGCTGTGGCCGTGGTCTGCTCGATCTCGAGTTCCCAGTCAACACCGTAGGCCTCGTCTTCGAAGGACGCGGTGCTCGAAAGCAAGCCGATACCGCCACCGACCTCGAAGCCGTTGGTGGCCGCATAGACCAGATTGGCGTCGAGCCCGGCGTCGACATAGAGGCCGTCCCAGTCCTCTTCGTTTTGGAGGTCGAATTCCAACTGAGCCGCGCCGAGACCGAGGTAGGGCAGGATCTCGAGTTGGAAGCGCGGAGTGAAGGCGTAACCCCAGCCGAGATGGG
This sequence comes from Planctomycetota bacterium, assembly GCA_041641915.1. Lineage (GTDB taxonomy): Bacteria > Planctomycetota > UBA11346 > UBA11346 > UBA11346 > SLQH01. The sequence goes on along the minus strand of JBEPXK010000707.1, from coordinate 270 downwards.
CCCGTACGCCGGTGGCCGTGTAGACGGTGTCCGAGCCGCTGTCCTCCTCGCGGTCGGCGTTCTTGTGCAGCAGCCCGACGCCGTAGAGCAGCCCGCCGGATTCGCCGAGGCCATTGCTGCCGATCCAGGCGGCTTCGATGTGCCAGGCGGTATCGAAGTCCTCTTCCTCGGAGCTGCTGAGGGTGTAGCCCCCTCCACTGGCGGTACCTGTGAGATCGAACGCGCCATCCTCGTAGGCGACGATGAAACGCAGGTCGTTCTGCGGCGCGA
>JBEPXK010000706.1:0-2337 GCA_041641915.1 Planctomycetota bacterium | reverse complement strand
CAGAGGGGGCGAGGCCCCCCTCTGTAGAGCGCCGTACGCCACCGGGCCTTGTGCCGCCAGAGCCGTGGCTACAAGCGGGGCAGCCATGGCCCTCGCGCTCGACATCCGCGACCTGCGCAAGACCTATACCGGCGGGGTCGAAGCCCTCGGCGGTATCGACCTCCAGGTCGAAGAAGGCGAGCTGTTCGCCCTGCTCGGGCCCAACGGCGCCGGCAAGTCGACAATCATCGGCATCGTCACCTCGCTGGTGCGCAAGACCGGCGGCAGCGTACGCGTATTCGATGTCGACATCGACGTCGACCACGCCCAGGCGAAGGGCTTCATCGGGCTGGTACCGCAGGAGTTCAACTTCAACCAGTTCGAGAAGGTGGCCAATGTCCTGGTCAACCAGGCCGGTTACTACGGCGTACCGCGCCGAATCGCCCGTACGCGCAGCGAGGAACTGCTGCATAAGCTGGGTCTGTGGGACAAACGCGCCACACCCGCGCGGCGGCTCTCCGGCGGCATGAAGCGGCGGTTGATGATCGCTCGCGCCCTGGTCCACCGCCCCCGGTTGCTGATCCTCGACGAGCCCACTGCCGGGGTCGACATCGAGCTGCGCCGCAGCATGTGGGATTTCCTGCGCCAGCTCCACGCCGACGGCACCACGATCATCCTCACCACCCACTACCTCGAGGAGGCCGAACAGATGTGCCGCGAGGTGGCGATCATCCACCACGGCGCGATCATCGAACGCGCAGGCACCCGCGAGCTGCTCGAACGCCTCCACCGCGAGACCTTCATCCTCGACGTCGACCCTCTTGACACCGCCCCCACGCTCGACGGTTTCGCCTGCCGCCGCGTGGACGCCGGCACGCTCGAGGTCGACGTGGAACGTCGCGCACCGCTCAACGGCCTGTTCGCCGAACTCGCCGCGGCCGGGATCACCGTACGCAGCATGCGCAACAAGGCCAACCGGCTCGAGGAGATCTTCGTCAGCCTCACCGGCGCCGACGACGCGACGGAGGCCCCATGTACCTGAGGGCCGACCTCGTCGCGCTGCGCACCATCCTGCGCAAGGAATGCCACCGGTTCCTGCGCATCTGGCCGCAGACCCTGTTGCCGCCGACGATCACCACCACGCTGTATTTCGTCATCTTCGGCACCGTCATCGGCAGCCGCGTGGGCACCATGGGCGGACGCGACTATATGGAGTACATCGTCCCCGGCCTGGTGATGATGTCGATGATCACCAGCTCCTACGCCAACGTCTCCAGCTCGTTCTTCGGCGCCAAGTGGGCCGGCCACGTCGAGGAGATGCTGATCAGCCCCGCCCCGCCGAGCGTGATCCTGTTCGGGCATATCGGCGCCGGCGCCCTGCGCGGGTTGCTGGTCGGCGGCGTCGTGTTCCTGGTCGCCACCATTTTCGCAGGCTTCCACATCCACTCCGTCCTGGCGACGATCGCGGTGGCGGTGCTCACCGCCCTGCTCTTTGCGCTCGCCGGGTTCATCAACGCGGTGTTCGCCCGCTCGTTCGACGACATCAGCATCGTGCCCAACTTCATACTCACCCCCCTGACCTACCTCGGCGGCGTGTTCTACTCCGTCGAACTGCTGCCGCCCTTCTGGCGCACGCTCTCGTTGGGCAACCCGATCCTCTACATGATCAACGGCTTCCGCTACGGCCTGCTCGGCATCGGCGACGTGCACATCGCCACCTCCCTCGGCGTGATCGCGGTGTTCATCACCGCCTTCTTCGCCCTCGCGCTACGGCTGATCGTACGCTCGCACGGTCTGCGCAGCTGAGACCGCGCAAGCCCCAGCACCCGTCGGCGTCCCTCTGACCATGCGCTCCCTGCTTGCGTGGTTCGATCTCGCCCTCGCCCTCACCGCCTTCGCCTGGATCGGCCACGAACTACACCTGATCCTGGTCGACCGCATGCAGTCCAGCGTCGCGGGCGAAGCGCCCCGCCTCGACATCGACCTGCCCAATCTGCTGCTGTTCACCGCCGTGGCCACCATCAGCCTGCTGAACTTCCTCGCCCTGCGCCGACACAACCGCGAACGCTGATCAGGGGGTGCGGATCGCGCCGAGCCGAGCGGGTGACGACCCTACGGGCATCGACGCGCGCCTGCGGCAGCCGGACCGCCAACCGCCCAGGCATACCGGAACCCAACACGCCAGGCCCCCGAGCTCACCGCCGGGCATGAACAAGGTGGGCCTCCGCCCACAACCCAAGGGTTGAGCATAGGGCTCCGGCCCACCTTTCTGCTCTTCCATGACGGGTCCCTCAGAGCTCCAAACCTCGGTGCCGGCAGCGAGTGGAGCCCAGCCAGGCTTGGCTGGGCGACCGGCCG
>JBEPXK010000705.1:0-2339 GCA_041641915.1 Planctomycetota bacterium | reverse complement strand
CCTTGCCGTCGCCGCCACCTTGCTCGAGCGCCTTCACCTGCTCGTTGGCGTAGCGGAGAGCGACGTTGGTGCGAATCAACTCGAAGCGGTCGAGGAGGTGCTGGAACTCTTCCGGATAGAGCTTCTTGGCCTTGACCAGCACGTGCTCGCGCACGCCGATCTTGCCGAAGTCGTGCAGCAGGGAGGCGTAGCGCACCTCCTGCAGGTGCTCGCGCGTGAAGTGGACGCTGCGGAACTTCTCCTTGCGCGACTGGTCCACCTTCTCCGCCAAGGCCACGGTGAGCGTGGCCACACGCTGGGAATGGCCGGAGGTGGTGGGGTCCCGCGACTCGATCGCCTTCACGCTGGCGGAGATGAAGCCCTCGAACAGGGTGCGGATCGAGTTGACGAGTTGGGTGTTCTGGATGGCGATGGAGGCCTGCGAGGCGATGGACATCGCCATGCGCACATCGTGCACCGTGAAGGGCTGGATGTGCTCGACGCACGTTTCCGGGTCGTCCAGCGGGATATCCGCCCGGGTCTTGCGGTTGATGAGCTGGATCACCCCGATCGTCTCGCCGCGCCAGTTGACCATGGGCACGGTGAGCATGGACATGGTGCGGTAGTCGATGCTGGCGTCGAACTCGCGCCCGCCCCAGCCGTAGGGCCGCTCCTTGGGGATGTGGTACACGTCCGCGAAGTTGAGCGGCTCCTGGGTCAGCGCGACGTAGCCGTAGATGGAGCTCTTGTTGATGTCGACCACGAACGACTTGAAGGGGACGGTACGCGAGTCGTTCTGCGCCACCTGGAAGCGCATCTTCTTGTTGGCGAAGTAGTCGTACTGGTCCTCCGGGACGTTCGGGTCGGCCTCGATCAGGTACAGCGAACCCGCGTCGGCCCAGGTCATCTGGCGGGACTTGGAGACGATGAGATCCAGCAGCCGGTCCAGGTCCTTCTCGGTGGAGAGGGCCATGCCGATCTCGTTGAGCGCCTCCAGGTCCTGGCGCTGCTTCTGATCGGCCTCCTTGAGCTGCGCGTAGCGGCGGTCGAACTCCAACTCGCCCAGCACGCGCGTGAGCTTGAAGGCCAGCAGGGCGTCGTCGAAGCCGTCCTCCAGCAGGTCCACGCCGCGGATGCTGGGCACCGGCTGCTGGCGCAGCGTCTCGGTATCGCTGATGAGGAGCAGCTTGCCGCCCCCTTCGGGCGCGATGTGCAGCCCATTGCGCAGGCCCGCCGAAACGTCCTTCAACTCCGCCAGCACCACCACGGGCTCGCGCTGGACGCGGGTAAGCAGGTCGCGCTTGAAGCGGGAATACGGCTGCACTTCCAGGGGATGGTCGTAGCCGGCGGCGAACGCCTCCACCTGTCCGGCCAACGCCTTCGGTACATGGACCTGAATCGCGTCGGCGGGAGGCACGGGCAACTCCTTCGCCGAAGACCCCTTCACTTCGCCGACGGCTACCGCTGCACTGTCGTTACTTGCCGAGGTCGTCACCGTGTCGCGTCCCCTCAAGACTCGTGGTACAGGCGCCCAGAGGCAGACTACCGAGCCTGCGCGCGGCGGTCAACTGGACCTTTCCGGGCTGCGCCCCCGTTTGCGTGGGCCTCGCGCCGCGCCAGGAGCATGATGCGCCTCTGGTGCGGGTTGCAGCCACTGTGTGGATGCAAGGGGTTTGCCGACAGTGTAACAACGTTAACGGGGGAGTGAAAGGAAAAGTGGGGGTTTTGGATGGAGGTTAACATAACTCCGGTTCTTACATGCCAATGCCCTCCGCCGCTGTCGCCCCCCGTGGCAGCACAAGGGCACCGCAAGCGGCTTTGGCGCGTTTAATGCTCAGAACGCGCTACAGGCCTTGGTTTGACAGACTTCGGGGCCACCCATATAATTTTTTCAAGGCGTCACGGCTCATTATCACGCTCAGGAGAGGGATTCCGCATGACCCAAGCTACCAAGCTCCCGATGCTTCCGATGCGGGACATCGTGGTCTTTCCGCACATGACCACGCCGTTCTTCATCGGGCGTCGCCAGTCCATGGAGGCATTGGAACGAGCGTTGGCATCGGACCGGACGGTCTTCGTGGTGGCGCAGAAAGACCCCATGGTGGAAAAGCCCGGTGCGGATGACCTGTACGAGATCGGCACCATCGGCCAGATCCTGCAGATTATGCGCCTGCCCAACGGGACGGTGAAGGCGCTGTTCGAGGCCAAGTCGCGCGGGCGCCTGGTGAGTGCCGACATGGGCGAGGACGCCTACGAGGCCACGGTGGAGCCCATCGAGGAGGATCCGACCGTGGACCCGGAGTTCACGGCGCTGGCGAAGACGGCGCGCTCCGAGGTAGAGGTGTACCTGCGCGAGATCA
>JBEPXK010000704.1:0-2339 GCA_041641915.1 Planctomycetota bacterium | reverse complement strand
GCTTGTTGGCGCCGGCCATGGGGCAGCCACCGGACTTGTTGGCGCCAGCCATGGGACAGCCGCCGCGCTTGTTGGCGCCAGCCATGGGGCATCCGCCGCGCTTGTTGGCGCTGGCCATGGGACAGCCGCCGGGCTTGTTGGCGCCAGCCATGGGGCATCCGCCGCGCTTGTTGGCGCCGGCCATGGGACAGCCGCCGGGCTTGTTGGCGCCAGCCATGGGGCAGCCGCCGGACTTGTTGGCACCGGCCATGGGGCAGCCGCCGCGCTTGTTGGCGCCAGCCTTGGGGCAGCCGTCGGCCTTTTGTGCGCAACAGCCGGCGCTGGCGGTCCTGGCGCTGCGACCGCATGCGCCCTGTCTGGCACAGGTGGACTCCGGCTTGGTCGCGGTGAAGGCGCCGGAGTCGTCTTCGGTGCTGACCTCGGCCGGGGCGCGTTCGCGAGGGGGGGTCTTGGGGCAGGAGCCGCACTGAGCCGCATCGAGGGGGGCGAGCAGAGCGAGCAGCAGCAGTAAGGGGGTGAGCCGGGTGGGCATGGAGGTTTCCTTGTGGGTTGCGGAAGGGAGGCGGGTGGAGGCTGGGTATGGTGTTCCCGTGGCGTTCCCGCTCCCGTGCAGAGGGTAGACGAGCGTGCGGCTGCAGGCCAGCGGCGAAGCGGTGTCGCCGTGGCCGACACACCACTGGCCGACGTGGTTACGTGATCGCGAGGGGCGGTGTTTGCCGCCGGATGACATAGACCTGATCGCCGCGGCGGACACGCCCAGTGGTGGCCACGGCCACGTGCGCCCCCTGGGGCGCATGTTTGACCGGCCGGTGGGCGATCTGCAGTGAGTCGGCGCGCTGGCGATGCAGGCCGGTGGTCGGTCCGAGGAACAGCAGTTCCTCGCCCTGGGTGAAGGCGTGGCTCTGGACCAGCACCTCGGCGACGCCTGGCCTGCGGTAGTAGTTGACCACCGGACCGACAAACTGCTTGGCGTGGCTGGCCTGGTTGTCGCCGCGGCGGGTCCACTGATCGATCGGCCGTCCGAGGAGGAAGCCGGAGGAGAAGCCGCGGTTGTAGACCCGACAGAGCGCGGCCATCCATTCGCGTTTCGCGGCGGCGAAGCGTTCGGCGAAGCCCGGTTCGTGCCGTTGGTGGTGCCAGGTATCGATCGCCGCGCGGTAGACCCGCACCACCGTGTCGATGTACTCGGGCTTGCGCATCCGACCCTCGAGCTTGAGCGCATGGGGTCCGGCGGCGAGCAGCTGTTCGATGAACGGAATGGTGCACAGATCCTCCGGGCTGAGCACCTGTTGCGGCTCGAGCACGAAGTCGGTGCCGTCCTCGACATCGGTGATGCGATAGCGGCGGCGGCAGGGCTGGCGACAGGCGCCACGGTTGCCGGAATGGCCGCTGGTGAACTGCGAGAGCAGGCAGCGCCCGCTGAGCGCGACGCACATCGCGCCATGGGCGAACAACTCGTATTCCACCGGCAGGTCGGCGGTCGCGGCGCGGATCGCGACCAGGTCGGCGAGGGAGCACTCGCGCGCGAGTACGACGCGGCGCAGGCCGAAGCGCTGGTGCCAGGCCCGCACCGCGGTGGCGTTGGCGATCGAGAGCTGGGTCGAGGCGCACAGATCCAGTCCGCGCTCGGCGGCCAGGACCATGGTCGCGGCGTCGGCGGCGATGACCATGTCGACCCCGGCCGCGGCGGCCAGATCGAGCGCGGCGGCGGTCTGGTCGAGCTCGTCCTGCTGCACCAGACAGTTGAGCGCGAGGTAGGCGCGGGCGCCGGCGGCGTGGCAGGTCGCGACCGCCTCGGCGAGTGCGTCGTCGGCGAAATTGTGCGCCGCGGCGCGCATGCTGCCGTGGCGCAAGCCGAGGTAGACTGCGTCGGCGCCGGCCTGCACCGCGACGCGCAGGCTGACCGCATCACCCGCGGGGGCCATGAGTTCGGGCTTGGGCGCTGCGGGCGTGTCGGGATCCGGCCGGGGCGTCTGCATGGAGCTCTCCTTCAGAGGGGCGCTGCCCCCTCGCGCGCTCACGCGCGTCCCAGCGGCGCTTGCTCCTCGCTTCGCTGCGGGGCTGCGCGATGCCGCCTCAGTCCTTCGGCCCATCGTCGGCGGAAAACAGGGCTCTGTCGGCCGATGGGGGCCGGCCCGGCCCCCATGACCCCCTCGGCGGCGCGCTGACGCGCGCAAGGCCGGGATCGGTCTGGTAGCCTTTCCTGGACGGGCCCCTCAGAGCTCGCGCAGTACCTTCGCACGGCAAGAATCGTCGTCAACGGGTCGGCCGACCGAGGGGTGGTTTTCTGCGAAAATGGGCCGCAGGCCCGCAGAAAACGCGGCCGGAGGCCGCGAACC
>JBEPXK010000703.1:0-2342 GCA_041641915.1 Planctomycetota bacterium | reverse complement strand
ACCAGCAGGCCGAGCAGGCGCAGCAGCAGGCCGAGCAGCAGGAGGCGCAGACCTCCCAGCAGCAGGCCGCGACGACCCCGACGGAAGACGACGAGGTCCTCGTCGACGAGCAAACGAAGGCGATCACGGACCGCACCGTGAAATTCGTCAATCTCGACATGCCCGTCGAAGCGGGGAGCTTCCTCGAGCGCGAAGTCCGGAATTTCAACGAGACGGGGCTGGGCGAGGTCGCGGGCGTGCTCGTCTCGACATCCGCCGGGCCGACTCACGTGATCGTCGAGCAGGGCGGCTTCCTGGGCATCGGCGAGAAGGAGATCGCGATACCGGTGGAGAAGCTGCGCTGGGACCCCGAGGAGAAAATCTTCTACCTCAATGTCACCGAGGCGCAGATCGAGAAAGCGCCGGCATACGAAAAGGGGAGCGACGACTGGGTCGCCGAGATCAACGACCGCTGGTACGACAATCCCTCGGAGTGATCCGACCTGATCGGGTCGCATGGCCGGGCGGTTCCCGCGAGACCGTCCGGCCGTATCAATGAGACCATTCGAAATGCGCAGGGGCAGAAGAGCCGGACCGCCGACCTGGCGGATATCGCATGTCGCGCGCGGGCTGCTCGTCGCGGCCATGCTGGCCGCGTCGCCCGCGGTCGCGCAGGAGGAGGAGAGCTCATCCTGGTTCGAGGCGGAGTCCCTCAACGAGGGTCTCGGCGAGACCCCGAAGAGCGTCGTGCGCGAGACCCCCCGCGACACCGTCGATACCTTCCTGGCGCGGACGCGCGACGCCGACTACGCGGCGGCGGCGCACACGCTGAACCTCAACGCGCTCGATCCGGACGAGCAATCGGCGCGCGGTCGGCGACTGGCCCGGATGCTCGCCGCGGTCATCCAGAGGCGCGTCCTGATCGACTGGTCGGACCTGCCCGCGCGGCCCGACGCGATGAACGTGAACCTGCCCCAGAGCCATCCCCTGGCGGGCAAGATCCGGCGCAGCCTCGCGGTCGCCGAGCTGCAGGCGGGGTCCCGGCCGAGCACCATCCGGATCAACCGCGTCAAGCCCGCTGACGGAGACCCCGTCTGGGTCTTCTCGCGCCAGACCGTCGAGGACATCCCGCGCCTCTACGACCGGTTCGGCCCGGGCTGGGTCGAGCGCATGTTTCCTCCGCAATGGACGGCAACCGTCGCGGGCAACGTCCGGCGCTGGGAGCTGCTCGCATTCCCCGCGCTGCTCGTCCTGGCAGCGGGCCTGTTCTCCGTCCTGCGGAAAGCCATCGGATTCGCGAGCCGCCAGACATCGATCACCTGGATCAACCGCGCCTCGGAGCAGGTCAGGACGCCGCTCGCGCTCGGCATCACCGCGAGCCTGGCGCAATACACCGTCGGGTTCGTCGTCACCTTCTCCAGCGCCATAACGACCGTCCTCTCCCCGCTGCTGGTGGCGGTGGTCATCGTGAGCTTCACGGCGGCGGCGCTGAGGGTCATCGACGCGACGCTGGAGGTGGTCACCGACCGTTACGTCGACCGGATCGACAGCTCGCGCGAGTCCGAGCGCCGCCATCTCTACACCAACATCTATGCCCTGCGCCGCTACGTGCTGCTGGCGGCGGTGGTCATCAGCGCGGTGCTGGTGACCTACAGGCTCAACCTGTTCGGCGACCTCGCCCTCTCGCTGCTCGCCTCGGCGGGCGTCGCCACGGTCGTGCTCGGCATTGCCGGGCAGTCGGTGCTCGGCAACATCCTGGCGAGCCTGCAGCTGGCCATCGCCAAGCCGATCCGCATCGGCGACAGCGTCCAGTACGAGGGGCGCTGGGCCTATGTCGAGTCGATCTACTACACCTACGTCATCCTGCGCTGCTGGGACGAGCGGCGCCTGATCGTGCCGGTGCGCCACCTCATCTCGCAGCCCTTCGAGAACTGGACGATCGTGGACGCGAAAGCCACGCGCAGCTTCTCCATGGAGCTGGACCTCTCGGCGGAGCCTCAGGAGCTGCGCGAGGTCTTCGAGCGGATCGTCCGCGAGGACGAGCGCGCCCTGCTCGACGAGATGCTGCTGGTGGCGGTCGAGGACTACAGGGACACGATGCAGGTTCTGCGCTTCTACGCCACCGCCGGCAGTCCCACGGATGCCTGGCTGATGCACGGCGATCTGAGCGAGAAGATGGGACGGTGGATCCGCGAGAACCGGCCGGAGTGGTGGCCGAAGTACCGGTCTCGCGAGATGCACGTGTCCCCGGGCGACCAGCGCCCCGACGCGGACCGGCCGGGGAAATCCGGGGGCGGAAGGACGAAACGGGCGGCGCAAGGCCGGCCGGGCTGAGCCTCTCCCGCGGTGCCCCAAATGTCGCG
>JBEPXK010000702.1:0-2354 GCA_041641915.1 Planctomycetota bacterium | reverse complement strand
TGTTGTGGGTCGAATAGGGCTTGTCGAAATCGCGGAAGAAGGAGCCACGGTAGACGAGGTAGCCGATGATCGCGGCGATCAGGATGGTGACGACAATGGCCACGGCCACACCGCCGTGACGCGAACCGGGAGAGGGCCTGTGCATGGTGCAGGGCATGTCGGACTCCTGTTGGCCCCGGCTTGTAGGCGGCCGCCCAAAGCGAAGGAGCTGTTGGCGGCCGGGCCGGGGGTGCAACCCCTGGATGTGAAGCCAGCAAGGGGGGGCGCTGTCCCACGCTGACAACCCCTGGGTTGTGGGCGCAGACCCGCCTTGGCTGACGAATGAATGGGACCGTGCGGCCAGGCGCTGGCAAACGGAAATGCCTTTACGTACGTAACGTGTTGAACAAGCCACTGTTTGCCGGGGAGGAACCATGCTCAAGCGATCATCGATCCTGTCGCTCCTGATCATCGCCGGATGCGGCAGCCAACAACCGCAACGTCCGGCCGAGGCCTCCCCCGCTGCAGGTTCTGCCGCAGGCGCTGCGGACCAGCCGGCGGCGGCCCCGCATACGCCGGTGGCCGAGGGCGCCGAGGGCGGCGAAGCCGCAAGCACCCCGGCGACCGGAACGGCCGCGACGGATGATGCCGAAGCTGCGCAAGGCACGATCGATCTGCCCCGGCCGGAGGGGATCCCCGACGATGCGGAGGTCCGTCGCTTCGCCGGCAACTGGTACGCCGCCTTCGACGAGGATCTCAGCTGGCAGCGCTGCAAGGAGCGGTGCGAGGAGATGGGTGGCCATCTGGCGGTGGTGACCTCGACCGAGGAACAGGAGTTCATCGCCGAGCTGGCAGACTGGCGCTATCTCTACCTCGGCGCGACCGACGAGACCGAGGAGGGGACCTGGGTCTGGGTTACCGGTGAAAGCTGGGACTATGTCTCGTGGTTCGACGGCCAACCCAACAACTATGGCGGCAGTGAGAACTACCTCGCGACCTACGACGGCGGCGATTGGGTCGATGTCGACGCCGAGGGCGACGACTTCTGGATGCCCACCGGCTTCATTTGCGAATGGGAGACCGATCCGGCCGGCAAGCCCTGAACCGCGCTCCGCGTGCGGTTCAACGATGCTCGAGGATCATCTGCACGTACTGGGCGCGCTCGTAGGCGCCGAATTCCTCGATCGAGAGATCCTTGAGCAGGCCGGTGAAGTCGGCGATCGTGCGGTGGCCGTTGTGATGCATCCAGCCTTCGAGCTGCCGGTTCATCACCTCGAGATAGGGCACGCCCTGCTTGAGCAATGCGCTGGCGGTCTGCACCACCTTGGCGCCGGCGAGCAGCCCGCGGACCACGTCGAGTCCGGAATGTACCCCGCTGCTCAGCGCGAGATCGCAATCGACGCGACCGGCAAGCAGCCCGACCCAGCGCAATGGTAGCCGGATGTCGCCCTCGTTCGAGAGTGGCATCTGGGTGGTGACCAGGCGTTCGTGATGCGGATCGATGGTCGGCTGGAGGAAGCGGTTGAACAGCACCAGGCCGTGGACGCCGGCGCGTTCGAGCTGGTGGGCGACGTTGGCCAGGCAACTGTAGTATGGCGAGAGCTTGACTGCGACGGGGATGTCGACCGCTTCGACCACCGAGAGCACGGTCGCCACCAGTCGCTCTTCGACCGTATGGGCGCTGATATGCAGGTCGGCCTCGACCGTGTACACGTTGAGCTCGAGCGCGTCGACGCCGGCGTCTTCGAGCGCCTTGGCGTATTTGGCCCAGGCGGCGGCGTGGCGCGCGTTGATGCTGCCGATCAACGGAAACGAGACCGCTTTGCGCGTTTTCTTGACCCAGTAGAGGTGCTCGCTGAGCGCGCCGTCACGCGTATGGGGGAAAAACACCCGGGTGGTGTCCGATGAGGGCGCCTCGGGCTCGTAGTCCTGGCGTCGGGCGGTCTCTTCGACCTGCTCCTCGAACAGCGACCGGATGACCATGGCGCCGGCGCCGCAGTCTTCAGCCTGGCGGATGCGATCGACGTAGCTCGAGATCGGGCTCGCGGCGACCACGATCGGCGAATTCAGCTGCAGGCCCATGTAGGTGGTGCTGGTGTTGGTCATCGCTCTCTCCCGGCTCGCGTGCGGCATCCATGCTTGCGTGCAGATGCGGCAGTACAATGATTTTACGCCAGCGCGCATGCTCGCGTGAGTGCGTGTCCGGAAGCGGGCGCGCGCAGGCCAAACGGCATTACGAGCTGCGCGTAGAATCCCAATGCCAATGAGGAGCAGGGCATGACCAAGTACGTCTGCAACATCTGCAACTGGGTCTACGACCCGGAACAGGGCGCCCCCGAAGCCGACGTCGCGCCGGGGACCGCGTGGGAGGATGT
>JBEPXK010000701.1:0-2356 GCA_041641915.1 Planctomycetota bacterium | reverse complement strand
GCACCTGGCTCGACTCGCCCGATTTCGCCGCGCTGCACGAAAGCGCCGATGCCGCCACCCGGAAGGCGATCGCCGCGCTCCGCCAGACCCACGAGATCCTGCATGATTCGGCCGCGGACATCGAGCCGAAGCTCGCGCATGGTGCCGAGGATCGCGCCCGCGCCGCCGCCGCCGAAGCCCGCGCCGCGTGCGCCGGGCTCGGCCGACGCCTGTCGACCGAGCTCCATCGGGCGATGGACGAGAGTGTCGACCCGCAACTGGCCGAAGCCAATGCCGCAGCCGACCCGGTGGCGATGACCACCTGGCACCGCATCGACACGGTGATGAACGAGTCGGTGATCCAACCCTTTCTCGAAGCCCGTCTGGTGCTCGAATCGGCCCGCAGCGTCGAGCAGTTGGACGATTTCGACGCGGCCCTGACGTCCTTCAGCGCGGGCGTCGCGGCCTGGCGCGACCTGTTGGTCGATACCGCGCTGGAGGACACCGGCGCGCGGATCGCCGCCCTGCGCGACGACTTCGCCGCCCGCGCGGCCGATTACCGCAGCGCGCTCGCGGCCCGGGCCACCGCGCTCGCCTCCCTGCGTGCGGCCAGGGCGATCTTCACCGACCAGACCGTGCCGGCGCTCGAACGCACGGTGGAGCTGCTCGGCCAGCTGCACGCCGCCGCCCGCGTGGACCTCGCCGGGTTGGCTGCGGCCCGCGAGATCTACGCCACGCGGACCGTGCCGGCGCTGGCCCAGGTGCAGCAGCACCTGGGCGAGGTCAGCGCCACCATCGTCGAACGCATCGGCGACGACCGCACCATGCGCGGAACGGCCGAGCAGACCCGTTGGGGCGTGGTCGCCGCCTGCGGCGTGGCCATCGTCGCGGCGATCGGGCTCGCGCTGGTGCTGACCCGCTCGATCGTGCGTCCGGTGCAACGAACCATGGCCCTGGCCGACGCGGTGCGCGACGGCGACCTCGACCACCGTCTCGAGCTCAGCGGCGAGAACGAGTTCGCACGCATGGGCGCCGCGCTCAACAGCATGGCCGATTCGCTGCAGGCCAAGGCCGCCGTGGCGACCCAGATCGCCGACGGGCGGCTCGACGTCCGTGTGGAGACGACCTCCGATCGCGATCAGCTCGGCCTCGCGCTGCAGACCATGGTGGCTTCCTTGCGCGAGATCGTCGGCAGCATCCGCGACGACGGCCTGCGCATCGCCGCCTCATCCGAAGACCTCTCCAGCGCCTCGACCGAGCTCGACGCCAGCGCCAGCGAGGTCAGCAGCCAGGCCGATTCCGCCGCCAGCGCGACCGAGGAGATGTCGGTCAACATCGCCTCGCTGGCCTCGGGGGCCGAACAGCTGTCGGTCAACATGGCCACGGTGGCCGAGAACATCGGCAATCTCGCCGAATCGATCGACGGCGTCGGCAAGCACGCCAGCACCGGGGCCGATACCTCGCAACGCGCGCGGCAGATGGTCGAGGCCACCGCGGCGTCGATGCGCGAGCTCGGTCAGGCCGCAAGCCAGATCGGCGAGGTCACCGAGGTGATCAAGCACATCGCACAACAGACCAACCTGCTCGCGCTCAACGCCACCATCGAAGCCGCCTCCGCCGGTGAAGCCGGGCGCGGCTTCGCGGTGGTCGCCAACGAGATCAAGGAACTCGCCGCCCAGAGCGCCGGCGCGGCCGAGCAGATCGCGACCCAGATCGCGGGAGTCCAGGAGTCCACCGGCGAGGCGGTCGAGGCGACCGACGCGATGGTCACGATCATCGCCGAGCTCGACACCGCCAACCGCAGCATCGGCGAAGCGGTGCAGAGCCAATCGGGGCGCACCGGCGAGATCGCCAGCGCGACCGAACAGGCCAATGCTGGCGCCGGCACCATCGCGGCCAACATCAGCGAGATGTCGCAGGGCGCCAACGACCTCGCCGGCACCATCCAGGGCGTGAGCCAGGCGATCACCGATTCCGCCCGCGGCGTAACCCAGGTCAACCAGGCGGCGACCGAACTCGCCGGCCTGGCGGCCAACATGCGCGAGGTCATCGGGCGGTTCACCCTGACCGATGCCGCACCGGCCGCTGCGCCCAGGGTGGCTGAGCAACCGCCCGGCGAGGGCTCCGGCACTCACGCAGCCTGACCCGCGTCACGGGCCCGCTACGGACCCCCGCCCTCACGGACGTGGATCGCCCCGGACTTCACCCTAGTATCCCGGCCCGTAAGGGAGGCGCAGATGGCCGGCAACGGGGGCGAACTGGGCAAGCAGCTGGGCATGTGGGGCGTGTTCGCCGTCGCCGCCGGCTCGATGATCTCCTCGGGGCTGTTCGTGCTGCCCGGGCTCGCCTTCGCCGAGGTCGGTCCGGCGATGATCCT
>JBEPXK010000700.1:0-2357 GCA_041641915.1 Planctomycetota bacterium | reverse complement strand
ACGTCGCGCCGGTCGACCTGGCGAGGCGTGCGATCGTTGCCGCCAGCGAGCTGACCGGTGGAGAGGACCTTGATGATGCTGTTGGCCTGGCCGCGCTTGACGGCGTTGTGCGAGTCGATCAGGGCGACGTGCATGGCATCGGCGCCGGTCAGCTCGAAGTGGAGCTGCTTGCCGTTGCAGAAGATGACCGGGGTGATCCAGGGGATGCGACCGCGGCCACCGCCGAGCTGGTCTTGGAGCAGCCCCTTCAGGGCCTTGGCCTTGCGGTTGGCGAGGAAGACCGGGTTTTCGATGGTCTTGGGCCGGCGCCCCTTCTCGTCGAAGACCCAGAGGCCGTCCTCCTGGCGGAGGTGGCCGGGGATGCTCTTGATCTCCACCAGCCACAGGCCCATTGGAGAGAGCACCAGAGCGTCGACCTCGTAGATGGCGCCCGACCGGGCCTGGAATTCGAAGTTGGTCCAGACGTGCCAGGTGCCGCCGATGGGGTCCATCCCGGTTCGGAGGTAGTCGAGGCCATCCTGCTCCCAGGCGTATTGGCTGGGGGTGACGGTGGTCCAACTGGAGGTCGGGATGGTCATCGACGGCCTCCGTTGTGGGCGTTGCCGTTCGGCCCACCAATGTCCCCGGTGTCGATCACGCCGGCCCTGAATCGCTGGTGTAGGCCTAAGTGATATGATGTAATAACCTTACCTCGGTGTCTGCGATCAATGGTCTCGGCAGTTTGGGCGTAGCCGGTCGCCTTGCTCAGCGTAATCCACCGCTCTTCCTGCACCTGGCTGCCCCTTCGAGTTGGGAAGTAGAACAGTGCCAGGGCAGGCAGCTTGGGTCAAGCTTGGCGGATTATGATCGGCTGCCAGCCCGGGGGATACTCCTAGCTCCTCAGTCTGGTGCCGGTGGAGAGCCTGATCCGCGACCAGCAGCCCGGTTACTACGCCGCCCTGAACGAGGCCAACCGGGCCGGCGCGTCCACCCCGTTCATCGCCTTCATGCTCCAGGTTATCCACAACGCCCTGGCCGAGCTGGCCGGCACCCCCCAAGTCGCACCCCAAGTCGCACCCCAAGTCACCCCCCAAGTCAAGCGGCTCCTGACCGCCCTCGACGGGGAGATGGATCGCGCCGCCCTTCAGGCCGCCCTCGACCTCACCGACCGCAAGTCCTTCCGGGAGCGCTATTTGCACCCAGCCTTGGAGGCCGGTCTGATCGAGATGACCCGCCCCGACAAGCCCAACAGCCGTCTGCAACGCTATTGCCTCACCGCCCTGGGGCTTGAGGTCCGGCGGAGCTGCGGGTAGCGCTGCAGGCATCGTCTCCGCCGTCGCGCCCGTGGCCCTTGCTGGCTAAAGGCATTATTGGGCTGACGACAGGGCAACTGTTGTCGCGCTTCAACAGGATGGGGATGAAGGCGCGTGTTTCGTGTCGTGTTTCGTGTCACTACCACGACCGAACTCGACCTCGATGGGCAGAGCGGCACTTTCCGATTGCCGATTTACATGAGCAAGATCATGGGACAGTGGGTGGTCATCCGCTAGGAGTGCCACGGTGCGCATACCCGCTCTCGCTCGCTGGTTTTTGGCCTTGGCTCTGCTGGGCTGTGGCGGGCCGACCTGCGGGGCTGAGCCGATCGAACCGGGACAGCTCACCGACAGCGAGATCGAAACGATTCTCGGAGCGGTGCGGAGTCGAGACAATGCGATGGCTGCTGCTGACGCAGCGCTGGAAACTGTGTTTGCTAGGAATCCGCTCTGGCGAGGCGAACTCACTCCAACAGAACGGTGGCAAGATAGGTCGGCATCTGGTGACGCCATCGTTCTCACCTACCGCAAGGGCGATACCCCCTACCTCTACAGGTTCAGGGCAGATGGGACTTGGGGCTGGCAGAAGGTGGATGACGGTGGTTCCGCCCTGCTTGTGATCGTGCTGCTGATCGTCTGGTTGCCCGGGGCCATACTGCCGATCATGACGATTCGGCAGGCCGGCCTTGCTCTTGCCGCACAGCGATGGCCTACGGTGAATGGCATCGTCAGGCGTAGTGAAGTGAGTGAATCATTCGAGCGAAGGGCAAATGCGACGAGGTATACCCCTGTTGTCGAATACGAGTATCAGGTTTCAGGAACCGGCTACAGCGGCTCTGTTCTCAGGATCATCGGCACGACCGGTCGGGAGACGGAAGCGCTTGCGCAGACGAGCGCGCGACCGGTCGGCAGCGAGGTGACTGTCTACTACGATCCCGAGGAACCGGGCCGATCCTGTCTGGTTCCTGGTGTTCGTTGGTTTGTGTGGCTTGGGGTCGTGATTCCGCCTGTGTTTGCAGGCATCGTCTCCGCCGTCGCGCCCGTGGCCCTTGCTGGCTAAAGGCA
>JBEPXK010000699.1:0-2362 GCA_041641915.1 Planctomycetota bacterium | reverse complement strand
CGGCGTTGCCACCACCGCCCACGCACGACTTGAGCTGCCGTGGCGCCTGGGCGGCATCGAGGGCGTCCACTTCGACTACGTCGACGACGCCTTCCTCGGTCTGATCACCACGAATACCATCCTTCAGGACTTCTGGCTGCGCGACCTGTTGGTGGAGCACAGTACCGCCGACGCATTGTTCTTCAACGGCAAGAACTGCGAAATCCGCGATTGCCACTACCGCTGGACGCGCTGGCCGAACCAGGGCGGCACCAGCTACATCGGCGGCACACTGTACGACAGCCTCATCGACGGCATCACGGCGGTGGGTTTCCGCCACGCGCCGAATCTGCACGGCGGCGTCAACGTGGTGGTGCGCAACGGCTGGTTCGACCTCTCGGACGCGCAAATGCACGCCGGTAACGGCATCGACCTGTTGTACGAGAACATCCGCACCCGCGCCGACGGCCAGGGCTCCTACGGCAACGGCCTGACCCTGCGCGAATGGGATGAAAGCCAGGGCGGCGGCGCGGCCGACCGTTTGGTGGTGTTCGCCAGCGATCTGCACGGCACAGACTTCGGTGTCGACTTCGGTGGCCGCAACGAGGCCATGGTCTTCGCCTACAACCGGATCCGCGCCGAGACGCGCGCGCTGTTCCAGCTGCAGGACGGTAGTTTCGACCACATCATCCTCGGCAACCATCTGATCGGTGACAACCGCTTCGCACCGGTGTTCCAGATGGGTGCCGACAACACCCCCGACAGCGGCCTCCACAACACCGGCGTGCACGTCGTCGGCAACCGCATCTACGGCAGCGCGCAGACTCTCACCGGCCCGGCCCCGGGCGTGAGCGAGACCAGCGCCATCGCGCGCCACTACGACAATATCTTCCTGCCGGTGCGCGGCGACGTGCCGATGCCGCCGGTGCCGTCCGCGTTCATCGACGGGTCGCTCTACGCCACCCAACGCGCGCACCCGGACGGCCTGCCCGCCTCAGGCGCCACGCTCTACCACCCCACCGACGATGGCGACCCCGACCAGGGTCGCGCCGAGGGCGCTCTGGTCGTTCAGGTCAATTTCGGGACCGACAGCGGATCCTATCCAGACGGCTGGTTGCTGGAGGACGGCGGCGCCTTCGCTGACCGCGGCACCCACAGCTACGGCTGGGACAACGCGGACGGGGTCAGCGCACGCCACGACGGCTACGGCGCCGAAGGTGCGCTCTATCTCGGATCGTCGGATTTCGGCCCGGACGACAGCCGGCAATGGTCCATCGCCCTGCCCCCCGGCCGTTACGATTGTTTCCTCGCCCTCGGGCGTCCGCGCGACCAGGAGCGCTCGGACTACCACCTCATCTATCCCCTCGACACCGATGACGTGACCGTGTGGAACCACAGCATCGCCGCGAACGACCGTATCTGGGAGGATCGCGATTGGCTGGGCCCCATCCATGACCTGGCGGTCTGGCAGAGCGGCATGAGTGACGCCGGCGACAAGATGGACGCCGCTTGGATCAGTGATGTGGTCGTCGGCAACGACGGGCGCCTGACCCTGGCCGCGACCGGGGCGACCGCCGGGCTGGGTATCCAGTTCCTGCAAATCTACCAACACGTCGGCGGCCAGGTACAACGGAAATTGCGCATCCAGCTGCCGCAGGATGCGGTCGACCAGGGGACCGAACCGCGTCTGCAGGCACAACCCTCGCTGCTCCCGAACATCGTGCCGCCCGGTACCATCTTCGTATTTCCGGAGCTCGAAGCCGACATGGATCACCAGGTCATCTTCGTAACGCCCGGAGTCGGAAACGGATGACCCAGCGGCAGCGGATGACCGGCCGGCACCCCGGCCCGTCATCCGCAGTCTCCGTTCTGGACGCCATGGTAGCAGGGGCGTTGCTCCAGGCGCTTGTCCGATTGAAAAGGACGTGTAAATATGTATGTTGCACTATAATTCCCTCAGCTTTCTGCCAACACACCGATCGTCTCTATTAAACAGCCTCCTCAGCCGAATCTGTGGGTGACCTCCGGTTCCGGGAGCCTCCCAAGTGCATGGAACAAAGCCACTTCGTGCAATTCGAGAGAGCGGAATCCGTATGATTTTCTGATGCAGAGTTTGGCTTTGTTGTTGAACCCCTCCACCGCTCCTGAAGAAAAGGTGCCATGACCGCTCTGCTTGCCTCTGAAGTAGTTGAGGATGATGAAAAGAACGTAGGACAGACATCTCCTACACGCCGACGACCATAGCCACCCTCACCCCGACAGCAGCGACGCCGTGGGACCCCCACTTGACCCCCACCCCCTCATGGGTCTATCCTGTCCCTAGACATGACCACCGCCCGCTCGCTACTCATCGACGAGCGTCGCCCCGGCTGCTATCACCTCA
>JBEPXK010000698.1:0-2364 GCA_041641915.1 Planctomycetota bacterium | reverse complement strand
GGTCCGGCGGCGATCGATGCGATGCTCGAGCGGATCATCCCCCCCATGCGCGCGCGCGGCGGGTACATCCCCACCTGCGATCACGGGGTGCCGAGCGAGGTCCCGCTCGCCGCCTACCGCCACTACCGCCGCCGGATCATCGAACTCGGCGGCTGAGCGCGCACGGGTGGGCCTGCGGAGGTGGCAGCGGGCCCGGCTTGAGCCGCTCCGGCTGTGGCCGAGACTCGCAGCATGGAGAGCCTGCTGATCCTGGTGGCAGCTGTGATCGCGGTGATCGTGCTCCTGGCTGTGGCCCGGGGCGCACGTGCGCCCCGGGCGGCGCGGGTCCAGACCGTGGCGGTGCTCCGCGCTCGCGGTGCCACTCGGATCCAGGCCGCATTGGCGCTGTTCCGGCTTCTGGCGCTGGCGGGCGACGAACGCCGCATCGAACGCGCCTGGGAGGAGGTCGAGATACCGCTGATCGAAGTCCTGCCCGACTGCCCGCCACAGCTCAAGCAACCGCTGGCGCTGACGCTCGATGATCTGCACGGATGCTGCCGCAAGCGCGAGCTGCAGCACCGGATCATGGACGTGCGCAATTCGCTGCTATGAGCGCGCCGCATGATTGCACAACGATGCCCACCGGCACGGGCGATGATCCGCGCTCGGCGGTGCGCCTGTGCTGCCGGTACCTGTTCCACCAGGGCCAGGACCCGGTGCTGCGGGTCGACCGCGCCTTGCATCTGCACGACCATCCCTTCTGGCAGCTGGAGCTGATCGCCGGTCCGGGGATCGACCTGTGTCTGCCTCCGCGCGAACGCGCCTGCCCTCCAGGCGCCGCGGTGCTGATTCCGCCGGGCGTGACCCACGCCTTCCGTTATCGCGACCCCCGCGGCGCGTTCCTGAGCTTCCGCTTCGCCATGGAGGGGCATCCGGGCCTGAACGATGCGTGCATCGCCTCGGGCGCGGACCCCTTGCGCGCCAGCCTGATGGCGACGGTGCAGGCCTGCGTCGACCGCTGTCATCGCCTCGACCCCGGTCGGCGCGCGATGGCCGAACACCTGCTCGCCGCCCTGGTCTGGCACCTCGCTCCGCTGCCCCCGCCCGAGCGCAGCCGGATCGACGACCCGTTGGTGCGCGAGGTGGTCGAGCGTTTGGATCAGCGCGGCGGACGGCGTATCGCCGTTGGTGCCCTGGCCGCGGAGCTCGGCTACAGCCGCAGCCGCCTCGCGGCCCGTTTCCGCGCCGCGATGGGGGTCTCGCTCAAGTCCTACTGCGATGAATGCTGCGCCGTGGCGGCCGAGCGCTTGCTGACCTATTCCGACAACAGCGTCGGAGTCATCGCCGCGGCCTTGGGTTTTGGCGATCAGTTCGTATTCTCACGGTTCTTCTCGCGTCTGCGTTCGTGTAGCCCACGCACATTCCGTGACCGCCTCCGCCCGGAGACCAGTGATGAACTGCCCTGCTGAGCCATCGAAGCAGCTGCGCCGCGTGCTCGCGCTCGCGTTGCTTCTGGGGTCGGCAGCGGCGGCGGAACCGACCGCGCGCTCCTCGCCGGTTTCGGTGCCCTGTCTGGGCAGCGACTCCCGCCGTGAGACCCTGGCCGCGGTGGCTGCGGCCCAGGCCGAGATTCTGGCCGGCGCGCTGCCGGCGGCGCCGGCCGACCTGCTCGGCGGTTGGGTGCCCCATCTGCCGACCATGCGCCTGCTCGCCAGGGCGCGGCTGCCGCATGGTGCCGATGATCCCCGCACCGCCAGCGCGCTCGAGCTGGTCGCCGCCTCCTGTGCCGGCTACAGCCTGCGCTTCGACGCCAACGAACTCCATCTGGTCAACGATGCCAGCACCCGCGTGGCCGGCTATCGTCTCGAGCGCGGTGAAAAGGCGAGCACCCTGAGCGTGTTCGCCGGCGGCAACACCACCAGCGCCCGGGCATGGATCCAGGGTCGGCTGCTGATCCTTGAGCATCACGGACGCAACGACCTGAGCGTATTCCTGCCCGAGCCCGTTCCTCCGGCGCCGAACGCCGACGCGCCGCCGACCGATCCGCCGGCCGCCGGCCCCGGCCCCGACGCCGGCCCGCCGGTCCCTGACCCCGACAAGGCCGAACCGACCGAGGTCCGGACCCTCCCGCCCAAGGCCGCCGATCCGCAGGATGAGGCCGAGAAGGCCGGCATACCCGTCGATCAGCCGGCCGCGCCATCTGCGCACGAGGCCGCGACGGAAGCGACGCCGGACGCTGAGAGCGGGGATGAGCCGGCCGCGACCGATGGTGGTGCAGGGGAGGATCCCACGAGCAGGTGAGGCCACGGAAACCCCGCAGGAGGACGGTGTTCCGCCGGAGCCGGGCTGCTGATGGCCTGGCTGTGGCGGACGGCCTGCCGTCCG
>JBEPXK010000697.1:0-2364 GCA_041641915.1 Planctomycetota bacterium | reverse complement strand
GGCGCCGGGCATCGCGAGTCGATCGTCTCAGCCGCGGCCGCGTGGCGCGGCGTGATGCACACCGGCCGCGGCCACCGCCGGACCATCTCAAGTTTTTATGAGAAATGGATTTGCGATGCATCGACGGTAGCCGGTCGCGGCTTGGTGTGTGGCGCGTGACAGTGTTTGCACGAGTCCGGGGCGAGCCGGTCGGCGGAGGCGCTACAATGCTACAATGGGAGTCCCGACACCCAGCTCGGGCCGGCGCCCGCAGCAAAGGAGGTACCATCATGTGGCGATGTGTCCTGCTCATCGGTCTGACCATCACCGCGACGCGGGCCGCGGATCTCGGCACGGCGACGGTGACGCGCTTCGCCGAGCAGGCCGAGTTCCGCGTCACCAATACGAGCTGGTCCGGCAGCGCCTTCGACCTGGTCGCGAGTGCGACCTTTCTCCACGACGCCACGCAGGAGGAGCGCGTCACCGAGATGTTCTACTGCGGCGAGAACGAATGGGCCGTGCGTTTCACCGGCACGCAGACCGGGGCCTGGTCGTTCACCACGCACAGCGACGACGGCGATCTCGACGGGCACACCGGCACGGTGGAGGTCACCGCGGCGCCCCCGGGCACCATGGGCTATCTCGGCCATGTCGGCAACAAGTTCGCCGTCCAGGACCATGAAGGCGTGCTGCAACCGATGCTCTACAACGTGTTCCAGTACGACGATTCCGGGCCCTACAAGCACGTGCACATCACCGACTTCGGCGGTGATCCGGAGGGACGCGCGCAGGCCTACGCCGACCAGGCCAAGCACAACGGCTGCAATGTCGTGTACGTGATGCTGAACCACAACACGCTGGAGTGGGGCGCCTACGGCCACGACGATCACAGCAGCGAAGAGCCGGACCTGTTCACCTTCGATATCATCGAGCGCGTCGTGCGGACCCTGCACGCCAACGGCATCCGTATCCACTTCTGGATGTGGGGCGACGAGGCGCGCAAGTGGACGCCGATCGGTCTGGACGGTGGCAAGAACGGCGTCGTCGACCAGCGTGTACAGCGCTACCTCGCCGCTCGCATCGGCCCGCTGCCGGGCTGGGCGGCCGGTTATGGCTTCGACCTGCAGGAGTGGGTCTCGGTGGACGAGATCGCCGTGTGGCAGAACTACCTCAATGGCCACAGCGGTTGGGAGCATTTCCTGTGCGCCCGCGGCAAGAACAGCGACGACGCGAAGATGAAGTCCTACAGCAAGACCAACCTGGTCTACGCCGACGCGGTCGCCAATCTTGACGCCGACACCACGCGGCCGCACCTGTTCGAGGAGCGTGACGTCTACAACCGCGGCGAGAACAACGACGCCACCGGCACGCGGCGCCGCATGTGGCATTTCGCCGTGGCCGGCGGCCACGGCTGCTGGTGGGGATTTTTCGGCGGCACCGACCTGGCCGATGCCGTCTATCCCAATGCCAACGAGTTGCGCACGCATCGCGATTTCTGGCAGCACCGCTTCCTGTTCAGCATGGCGCGCGCCAATGCGCTAGGCGACGACAAGGTGCTGGCGACGCCCGATGGCGCGAATTACGTCTTCTATGCCGAGGATCGCGATACCATGCATCTCGACCTGCGCGGCGCCGCGGGGCCACTGCCAGCGGTGGCGGTCGACTGCCGCGCCGATTACGCCGAGATCGATCTGGGTGATCTCGCGGCGGCCGCGCACGAGGTGGCTCTCCCGCATGCCTCGGACTGGGCGATCGCGGTCGGTGATTTCGCCACCAATGCCGAGCGGACCATCAGCATGCACAACGGAACAACCTGGACCTGGGACTGCGATCCGCTGGGCGATGCCCCCTTGGACAACGGCACAACGACCACGTTCGGTGGGCTGGATGCGAGCGCCGACCATCGCCTGGTCCCGGTAGCGGCGATTGCCGATGCGAGTGGATGAGAGGGAGTCTGGCTCCGGTTGCCATGCGCACGCCGACGGACTGATCGGTGCAGGTCGTGACCGGTTGCCCGCCACCCGGGCACGCTACCGTGATCGCTCCGGAACGGAGCAGACATGGTATTCCCACACTTACACTCCGTCTCTCGCAGGACAGACGACTTCCGTGGACACGCATGTCGTCCGAGGCGTATCGCGATCTCGTCAGTTACACGGCCGGCATCGACCAGTCGGCCAGATCGCGGACGGTGGTCGAGAAACTCGGCGACCGGCTTGGTTTTGATCTGTCGGTATGGCAGAAGCGCATGGGACTGCCGGGCCTGTTCCAGTCCACCGCGGTTGGTCTGCCAGAGTCGCGTGAGCGCTTCGCGAAACAGGCGGGAAAGAAGTGGATCGCAGATACTACACAGATCTGGTTGTGAAAGATATGCCTGTCCCTTCT
>JBEPXK010000696.1:0-2367 GCA_041641915.1 Planctomycetota bacterium | reverse complement strand
ACGGTGGCTGCACCTTTCAGCCTCTTGTTCTAGTGCCGACGCGCGCGCAGCGCCCCTACCGCCGCCCGCCGGCGGCCGTGCGGTCCTGGCTCTTGCGTTTGTTGGCGGGGATCAGGGACTCCTCGTCGAACAGATCGGCGAGGCGTTCCAGCATGGTGCCGCCCAGCTGTTCGGCATCCACGATGGTGACCGCCCGGCGGTAGTAGCGGGTGACGTCGTGGCCGATGCCGATCGCGGTCAGTTCCACCGGGCTCTTGCGCTCGATGAAGTCGATCACCTCGCGCAGGTGCTTTTCCAGGTAGTTGCCCGGGTTCACCGACAGGGTGGAATCGTCGACCGGCGCGCCGTCGGAGATCACCATCAGGATGCGGCGCTGCTCGGGCCGGCCGACCAGGCGGTTGTGGGCCCACATCAGCGCCTCGCCGTCGATGTTCTCCTTCAGGATGCCCTCGCGCAGCATCAGGCCCAGCTTGCGCCGTGCCCGGCGCCAGGGCGTGTCGGCGGACTTGTAGATGATGTGGCGCAGGTCGTTCAGGCGGCCTGGATTGGCGGGCTTGCCGTTGGCGATCCAGCGCTCGCGCGACTGGCCGCCCTTCCACATCCGGGTGGTGAAGCCCAAAATCTCGACCTTCACCCCGCAGCGCTCCAGCGTGCGCGCCAGGATGTCCGCGCTCATCGCCGCCACCGTGATCGGCCGGCCGCGCATCGACCCGGAGTTGTCGATCAAGAGCGTCACCACGGTATCCCGGAAGCGGCTGTCGCTCTCCTGCTTGTAGGACAGCGGGTATTCCGGGTTGGCGATGATCCGGGCCAGGCGCGCGGTGTCGAGGTAGCCCTCCTCCAGGTTGAACTGCCAGGCGCGCGTCTGCTTGGCGAGCAGGCGGCGCTGCAGGCGGTTCGCCAGGCGCGAGACGACCGACTGCATGTGCGCAAGCTGCTGGTCCAGCATCTGCCGCAGCCGCGCGAGCTCGTCCGGGTCGCACAGCTCGGCGGCGTCGGTGATCTCGTCGAATTCCTGGGTGTAGGGCGCGTAGGGCAGATCCTCGGTCGAGTTGCGCCGGTCGGAGTGGCGCGGCTGGGTGCCCGGGCGGCCCGGCTCCTCCGAGCTGGCGCCGGAGGTCATCTGGCCTTCGCTGTCGCTCTCCTGCTCCTCGACGCCGGAGCCCTCGCCCTCGTCCTGGCTGTCGCCGTCCATCGAGCTGCCGGACTCGGCGCTGTCCTGCTCGCCGGACTGGGCGTCGCCCTCGCCGCTGTCGTCGTCGGACTCCTCGGCCTCCGCCTGCTCGTCCTCGTCGCTGGAGGCCTCCTCCTCGTCCGTCGCGCTTTCCAGGTCGAGGTGCTGCAGCAGCTTGCGCACCTGCCGGGCGTAGTCGTCCTGGTCGGCGACGTGCTGGCCCAGCTGCTCCAGCTCGCGCAGGACGTCGGAATCCAGGGTCGGCCGCCAGGCGTCCACCATCGCCTTGGCCGCGGGCGGCGGGGCCTGGCCGGTCATGGCCTCGCGCGCCATCACGCGCATGACCTCGGACAGGGGCACGTCCTCGCGGTGCTCGACGTTGGTGTAGCCGCGCGCCTTGTAGCGCTCGTTCATCGCGGCATCGAGGTTGCTGGCCACTCCGGCCATGCCCTGCGCGCCCAGCGCCTCGCATCGGGCCTGCTCGACGGCGTCGAACACCTCGCGCGCGACCTGGTTCTGCGGACGGTTCTGCGAGTGCACCTTCTTGTCGTGGTAGCGCAGGCGCAGCGCCTCCGCGTCCGCCTCGCCCCGCACCCGGCTCGCTTCCGCGTGGCTGAGGTCGCGGCCGGGCTGGCTGAGGCGCATCTCGGTGCCCGACAGGCCCTGCGCGTTGGAGGAGAAGGTCACGTGCAGGTCGTCCCGCCGGGCCATGGCGCGCATGGTCGCCCCGGTGGTGCGCCGGAAGCGGTCCAGGGGACTCTCGTTGTCGTCCTTCATCCTCACTCCACCCCTTGCTCTGCCGGGCCTGCGATCGCCCGCACGGGCGCGGCGCTAGACCAGCGTCGCCTGCACGCCCGTCTCGGGCAGCTCGGTGCCGAAGCAGCGCTGGTAATACTCGGCCACCACGGGCCGCTCGAGCTCGTCGCACTTGTTGAGGAAGCTGAGGCGGAAGGCGAAGCCGACGTCGTTGAAGATCGCCGCATTCTCCGCCCAGGTCAGCACCGTACGCGGGCTCATCACGGTGGAGATGTCGCCGTTGACGAAGCCGCTGCGGGTCAGGTCCGCACAGTGCACCATCGCGGAGACCTGCTCGCGGCCCTCCTTGGTGTCGAACTGCGGCAGCTTCTGCAGGACGATGTTGGTCTCCTCGTCGTGCGGCAGATAGTTCAGCGTGGCCACGATGTTCCAGCGGT
>JBEPXK010000695.1:0-2376 GCA_041641915.1 Planctomycetota bacterium | reverse complement strand
CTTCAGAGGGGGCGCTGCCCCCTCGCGCCTTCGGCGCACCCCAGCGGCGCTTGCTCCTCGCTTCGCTGCCCCCGCTGATGCAAGCATAAGCATGGTCTCTTCGGCTCAGTCGGTCCAGGCGCCGGTGACCCCGGCGCTGAGGTAACTCACGCAGTGGCTGTAGTCGCCGGTCTGCGCACCCGAGGTGGTATAGGCGATCAGTTCCACCGCCGGATCATCGCCGGCGGCTTCGAGCATCGCCAGCAGCAGGCCGACGCTGTTGCGGCCGCACACGGTCGCCCCGGTCTGCGCGATGCGCTCGCGCCAGCCCGGCAGATCACGCGCCTGGAGGCGCGCGAAGATCTCCATATCCAGCCGTTCGAGATTCGCGGGAATATCGTCAGTGAACGGGACGTAGCCGAAATTACGACCGTAATGCGTGAAGTCGGTACTGGCAATGACCAGGGTGTCGGCGTCGATGCAGTCGACGATCGCGCGTGCGACCGAGCGGGTGGTGGGCAGGTCGAGTTCCCCGACCACCAACGGTACCAGGGGGACCGCGCCGCAGCAGTGCTGGATCAGCGGCACCTGGATCTGCACGCTGTGCTCGCTCGCATGCGCCTGGGCGACGTTGGAAATCGCCGGGTGGCGCTGCAGGGTGGCGATGCAGCCGGTGTCCATCGGGGCCTCGCCCAGGGGGGTGGCCAGGGCCTCCCATGCCGGTGCGCTGAGCATGCCCGGCAACGGCACGCGATGGGCGGGGCCGAGGACCACGATGCGCTTGTAATCGGTCGCACGCACCTGGGCCAGTCCGGCCAGCGCGACTTCGGCCGAGAAGCTGTAGCCGGCGTGGGGCAGGACCAGGGCCCGTAGCCGGCCGAGTTCCAGCGCCGGGGCCTTGGCCAGGCCCGCGTCGAGCATGGCGCGCAGGCGTTGCGGATCGCCGGGGTACCAGGTCCCGGCCAGGGGGGAGGTCTGTACCGCGCGTGCCATGGGGGATCCTCTCGTCGGTCTGCTCGCGGGGTGTTGCTATTCGGCTTCGCAACGGCGTGGGCCTCTGGCCGGCGCGCCTCGCCCGGGTTCGTTGATCCTGGGGAAGCGTTTGCAGCGATAACAGATCTGAAGTGCCGGTGTCGACCACCGGGCCGGATCAATCGCTCCAGCGTCGGCGACGGTCGAAGCCGCCCCAGCCGGTGCGCTGGCGCGATTTCGACTTCTCCTGCTTCGCCCGCCCGACCAGCTGTCGCAGTTGGTTCAGTTGCGGATCGACGCCCATGATCGTGCGCGTCGGCGCGGGGCCGAGCAGGACGGTGGTCGGGAGTTCGGGCAGGCCCCATTGCTCATGCCACGCCTCCGCATCGCCGCCCTGGTTGGGGTTGGCCCACAACAGGTCGACCTCGGCGCCGTGTTCGATCTCACCCAGACGGGTCATCGCCCCGAGCGGGTTGCCATCGAAGCTGACGCAGACCAACCGCAGCCGCTCGCGATATTCGGCTGCGGCGAGCTCCTCGATCAGCGAGGCGATCTGGAACCGCTGTTCGGCGTCGGAGAGGTCGATGAAGCAGACCAAGAGCCAGGGTTCGGTGCGCGCGGTGAGCGGATCGCGCGGTCCGCCGGTGAGGTTCTGGGCCGGGATCCGCGGGGCTGGTGCGCCGATGCGTTCGTGGAAGGCGATCAGCTGCATCAACGGGGTGAACTCGGGGATGTCGGCGGTGACGGAGGCCGCCATCTCCTTGGCTTCGGTGATGCGCCCCTGCATCAGGCTGTGGCGGGCCGAGAGCACCGCGGCGAGCTGCTTGTAGGAGGGCCGGTCCGACTGGCGGATACGATCGAGCAACGGCCCGACGTTCGCGCCGTTGGCGAAGCGCATGCGCCACGAGGCAAGGTAATAGAGCGTCTTGTTCTCGTAGCGCGTTCCCTTGGCGCGTTCGTGCAGGCGTTCGAGTTGGGATTCGAGTCGCTCTTCCTTCTCGAAGCGTTCCTCGGGCGGCAGCATGCGGTATTCGTCGAGCTTGCGTTCGAACCGTTCGATCGATTCGAGCGCTGCGCGGGCGGCGGGATCGAGTCGCATGCGAAAGCCGTCCTGGTCCGATTGGGCCATGAGGCGGTTGCAGCACAGCAGCATCAACAGGCATGCCAGATAGCGCATGGGCCTCATTGTGACGCCCGCGTTTGCGATTGAAAGACGGGATCGGCAGGGGGCTGTACTCGATTCGCCAGATGCTCAAGCGCAGGTCGGGTTGTGTCGCTCGGTGACCTCACAGCGTTCGTGAAGTGCCAAGGTGGGCCTCCGCCCACAACCCAAGGGTTGAGCATAGGGCTCCGGCCCACCTTTCTGCTCTTCCATCAGGGGACTTCGTCCCCCGAACCCCCTGTGCCTCGACGGCTTGTGACAGC
>JBEPXK010000694.1:0-2377 GCA_041641915.1 Planctomycetota bacterium | reverse complement strand
TGCATGCGCCAGCGGATTGGCGACTGCGCCTTGACGTATGGCGCCGCGACAGCACCCGTTCCAACAGCGGCGCCGGCGGCACCGGCTGTACGCAGAAAGTCGCGCCTCGTGGTCATGATGTCCTCCTTTGTTGACCCTCGACCTACGCTCATTTCCCATAGACCGTCTGTGGCAGCCACAGCGCGATCTGGGGGAACGCCATCACGATCGCCAGCGCCAGGATCATGACTCCGACGAACGGAACGATTGACCTGTAAATGTCGCCAATGCCGATTTCCGGCGGCGCCATGGCCCGCATCAGGAACAGATTGTAGCCGAACGGCGGCGTCATGTACGCGATCTGGCAGGTGATCGTGTAGAGCACGCCGTACCAGATCAGGTCATAGCCCAAGCTCGCCACCAGCGGCACGTATAGGGGAGCCACGATCACCAGCATAGCCGTGTCATCAAGAAAGGTGCCGAGCAGCAGAAAGGAGAGCTGCATCAGGATCAGGATCATCAGCGGATCGAGCGCGAGCCGCTCGACAAACAGCGTTTCGATGGCCCGGACCGCCCCCAAACCGTCGAACACGGCCGCGAAACACAGCGCGGCGACGATGATCCACAGGAACATGCAGGAAATTCCAAGGGTCTTGGTGACCGAGGTATCGAACACCTGCCAGGTCAGGCGGCCCTTCGCCGCGGCGGCAATCAGCGCGGTGATCGCGCCGAGCGCCGAGCTTTCCACGAGCGAGGTCCAGCCGTTAATGAACGGGACCATCATCACTGCAAAGATCACAAGCGGAAGGATGCCGGCTTGCAGAAGCCTGAACTTTTCGGCGCGGGAAACATTCCGCTCATCGGCCGCGAGGGCGGGGCCGAGCTTGGGCTGAAGACGGCAACGGATCGCGATGTAGATGATGAACAACGCGGCCATCATCAGCCCGGGAATGACGCCCGCAAGCCAGAGCTGGCCCACCGGCTGGCGTGCGATCATGGCGTAGAGGACCAGCACCACCGAAGGTGGCACCAGAATGCCGAGGGACGATCCCGCCTGGATGACGCCGGTGACCATCTGCTTATCGTAGCCGCGGCGCAGCAATTCGGGCAGGGCGATCGTCGCGCCGATGGCCATGCCCGCGACCGACAGGCCGTTCATCGCGGAGATCAGCACCATCAGCCCGATTGTGCCGATTGCGAGTCCCCCGTTCACTGGCCCCATCCAGACGTGGAACATCCGGTACAGGTCATCGGCGAGCCGGCTCTCGGCGATGATATAGCCCATGAAAATGAACATCGGCAGCGTGAGGAGCGGATACCACTTCATCGCCTTCATCGCGGCCGTGAAAGCGAACTGTCCGCCGCCGTCCCCGTAAAGCGCAAGCGCCGAGACCACCGCGACAAAGCCGATGACGGCGAACACCCGCTGCCCCGTGAGCAGCATCGCCATCATGGACGCGAACATGGTCAGCGCGATTGCTTCGTAAGACACGCTCAGATCTCCTCGCCGCGGACTATCGCGATGTCACGGATCAGGATGGCCACGGCCTGCAGGAGCATTAGCACCCCCGCGACGACCATCAGGCTCTTTATCGGCCACATGACTGGCCGCCATGCGGAATAGCTGCGCTCACCGTATTCAATGGCGTAAATCGTCGAGGAGATTCCGCCCCAGACGAACACCCCCAGATAGACCAGCAGCGCTATGACTGTGAATGCGTCGACCCATGCTTGCTGACGCCGCGTCCAGCGGCTGTAGAGAAGGTCCATGCGCACGTGGACACCCATCTGCAGGGAGTAAGGACCGCCCAGCACGTAGTAGGCGACGAGCATGAACTGCGCCATCTCCAGAGTCCAAAGCGAGGGGACGAAAAAGGTCTTGGAGATGGAGGACCAGAGCAGGATCGCCATCATCACAAAGAGCAAGTAAACGACCACGCGTCCGATCCGGTAATTGATCACCTCGACCCAGCGGACATATGCGCGCGCCCATCCCGGCATGGCTCAGGTTTCCTCGTCCAGCGCGTCGAGCCCGGCGCGCAACAGCATGGCGAGATCCCGTCCAACCCGGTCCTGGGACTGCGCGTCGGCCACGAGGTCCGAGCGAATTTCCAGCATCACGTTTGCCAGCCCTCGAGGCAGGGCATGGGTGCGCAGCGTGTGGGTCACGCCGTCCGCCGGGCCATAGGGCGCATTCCGTTCGGATCGCAGCCCCGTCATCTGCTCCGCACGCGCAAGCAGCGCGTCGGCAAGGCGGCTATCCGCGTCGTGCAGGATCCCGAGTTCGACCTCACGCTGCTGACCGTCGTAAACCGGGGTAAAAGTGTGAACGCTGACCAAAGCCGGCGGCGACTTGGTCGCGATCATGGCAGCCAGGGTATCGTGAAAGGGTTGCCCG
>JBEPXK010000693.1:0-2378 GCA_041641915.1 Planctomycetota bacterium | reverse complement strand
CCACCGCCCTTGAACCCTTGTGGGCCACCGTCGGCGAGCATCTTGCCGGTCTGGCCATCGGCGGCGCGCAGCTGATTGTCGAACAGGATGCCGCCGGCGGTGAGCATGCTGCCGCCGGTGGTGCCGATCTTGTCGTGATGCCACAAAACCTTGGAGGTGACCGCGCCGTCCTCGACAGTCAGTTTCACCGCCCAGGTCTCGTCGGTGGCGCAGCCGCTGCCGCCATCCTGGTAATCCGGGAAGAAGACGATGTCTCGTTCGTCGTCGGCTACCGGCGAGGCGCCGGTATGGCTCATCGCGCCGACGTAGGGGGTGAGCGTCGCGCCGTCGGCGGCGCGGATGACGTGGCCCCAGGTGGTGACCAGCACTGGTACGCCGTTCAGGTCGAGCACGGCCGAGGTCCCCACGCCCCAGTGGCCCTGCTGGCCCTTGCGCTGGACCGCCTTGTCGTGTTCGGCGTAGCATTCCAGGTGGTCCTTGAGGTACCAGCGCCAGCGCTCGCGCCCGGTCTTGGCATCAAGCGCGTGCATGATGGAGCCCTGCAGGCTGATGAACAGACCGTCGATCAGGTGCGGCGAGGGGACCCAACGTTCACTCCAGCCGCCGACCTGAGCCCGTTCCTCGTTCTTGCGAAAACCGTTGCCGGAGTTGATCAGGGGGCCGAAGAAGACCTTCCACAGCGTCTCGCCCGACTCGAGGTCGAAGCAGGCGGCGGTGTTGTTGCCCCAGGCGACATAGACCCGTTCGCCGTCGCAGACCGGCGTGGGGAAGGTGTGGCCCTGGGCTCGCTTGTCGCCGGAGTGCAGGCCGTAGCTCAGGAATTCCTTCTCCAGGTCCTTGTCGTGCTTTTTGCCGAGATTGGCGACCCAGCGCGCACGGACCTCGGCCGCCTTCTGCGGACCGAGCAGGCCGTCGAGATGATCGGCGGAGGCGTGCCAGCGCAGGCTGCCGTCGTCGGCATCGTAGCAGAACAGCTCGTAGGGTTCGCAGGTGGTGATCACCGCGTCGCCAGCGACCACCGGGGTGGAGGAGCCCCAGTAGGGGACCTCGGCCACCCAGCGGATGTTCTGCTTCTGCTGCAGGTTCCACGAGGTCACCGGCGTGGCGCCGGGATAGCAGCCGCTGCCGTCGCCGCGCCAGCCGACGGGCTGGTCGCTCGAGGGGGTGAAGCCGGGGGCGCCCAGTGGCTCGGCGGTCGCGCCGACGGCAGCGAGCAGGACGCAGGTGATGAACGGAAGCAAACGACGCATTCGAATCCCCAAGGTGATGCAATCGAATACCGCGTTGCCGTGCTTTCGTTGCTTGCGTGAACGTCCAGGCATGGACACTCGGCAAAATGGCGGACTCGCTGGTCACCACCGGCCCCTATCAGCCGCACGTGCTCGATTGCGGCCGGGTCGAGGCATCGGGCGCGTCGCTGGTGATCGCACCGGGCAGTCCCGACTTCGACAGCCGTGCCTGGCGTCTGGTCCGGATCCTCGATGGGGCCGCGCGCTGCCGGACGGACATGATCGACCTGCCCTGTCGCGAGGGCGACGTGTTGCTGCTGCACCCGGGTACGCGCGGTGACTTTCATCTCGCCGCAGGTGCCCGGTGCCTGCAGGCCTTCTTCGACGTGATCCATCGCGAGCGCGAGCTGTCGGGTGAGCGGCGGCGATCCCGGCTGGGCGATGACACCATCCAGCCCGGCTCGGACCGCGTCTGGGGGCTGCCGCTGCCGACGCGCATCGACGGCCATGCGCGCGACACCGCCGGGCTGCTGTTGGTCCGCCTGTCGAGTACCTATTGGCGCGACGCCCTCAGCCATTACTTCGCCGATGTCGAGTTGGCGACCTGGCTGGCTGACCTGGTGGCGCAGGTGGCCGGACGCGACCGCTTGCATCTGAGCCCGACGGGGCGGGACCCGGTCGGGGGCTCGCTCGAGTTGGCCGCGAGCGCGCTCTCGCACCGTCTGTACGCCGAGGATCTGGCCCGCGCTTCCGGCCTCGGCCGCTCGACCTACTTCCGCCGTTTCCACGAGGTCACGGGCAGCGGCCCGGCGACCCACTTGCGTCACATGCGGCTGCAACGCGCCTGCGAGCTGCTCAGGGATCCGGCCCACAGCGTGGCCCAGGTCGGTCGCATCGTCGGTTATCGCAGTGCGGCCGCATTCTCGCGCGCCTTCGCCCGGCGCTATGGATGTTCGCCCGGACGTTGGCGGCGGGGCGATGGTAGGGCCGACGACTGCTGATAGTGCCTCGATTGCTTGTGACAGCGACAAACAACGTTTTGAAAGCGGCGCTGTCACAAGCTGTCGAGGCACAGGGGGTTCGGGGGACGAAGTCCCCTGATGAAAGAGCAGAAAGGTGGGCCGGAGCCTTATGCTCGCAACCCTTGGG
>JBEPXK010000692.1:0-2383 GCA_041641915.1 Planctomycetota bacterium | reverse complement strand
AGCGCGGTCAACAGAACAATCTCGGAGATGCAGGACAGATTGGGCATACGATGTTTCCTTGCAGATGGAGTGAGTCTTGTGCCGGGTGACGGGGCGCCGCCGCGGCCCGTACCGAGATGCGATCGGATCGGCATCATCGCGCGTCGCGGCTGGCGGGATTCCAGCTGTAGTCCTCATCCGGATCGCCGATGCAGTAGAGATGGCCGACCGACTTGATGAAGATCCGGTTGGCCATGGGGAAGATCGCCGTATCGCAGTGGATGAAATGCGCCGGCTTGCCGTAGCATTGCCCCCAATATTCCGGATGTTCGTAGAGCTTGGGCACCAGCGCCTCCATCGCCGGCACCTTGGGCCAGTTCTTGCCGCCGAGCACGCGTTGACCGGGAACGCCTCGCGGGCTGCGCGGCTCTCTGACGTCGCGCATGGCGAATGTCATGAAGACCTGACCGTCGAAGCGCCGGCGGCCCCACATGCTGCCGAGTCGATCACGATGCCCGTGGTCGTGCCACATGAAGGCCGGCCCTGCAAGCACATTGCTCAGGCCGCCGAACTTGCGGAATTTCTTCTGCTCGGAGCCGTCCGGCGTGACAAAGCAGAAATCGTCATTGGCGAGGAGTAGGAAATCGGGGGTGCAGACCTGGCCTTCGTACCCGGGCGACCCTTTCTCGCCGAGGGTGAAGATGATCTCGGCATCGACCTGTTCGTCGCTCTTCACGCTCAGACGGTAGCCGGTGAACGGACACCCCCCGCCGTCGCCGTTGGAGGCGCGATAGACCGTGTCACCGCACCATATCACCGACGGGCCGCCCGATGGGCCGTAGTCGTACGGCCACGGCAGGTAACCGAGCGAGCGACCGTCGCTGGGGCGGATGATGTTGCACATGGTGGTGACCAGCACGGGAAAGCGCTCGCCTTCGTGGTCTAACGGCACGATGGCGTGGTTGCCGACATAGTAGCCGCCCTTACGACCAGTCTGGCCCTCGGGGTGCTTGGCCGGCGCCTCCCAGAGCTGACGGCCGGTCGCCGTGTCGAAACCGCGGAGGGTTCCCTTGCCGCGTGGGTCGATCAGCACGCCATCGCACAGCAGTGGGCCCTGCAGGCTCTGCGTCGTCGTGCCCTTGATCTCACCCGGCTGGCTGAAGGCCGTCCACTGCACCGCGCCGTCGAGGTCGCAGCAGAGGATGCCGCCCTGACCGAAGGAGGCGTAGACGCGCTCGCCATCGCTGACCGGCACCGACGCGCACCAGCCGACCATATGGCCCCAGGGAACCTGGACCGGGACCGTGACCGGACTGAGATTGTCGATGCTCTTCGCGATCTGTTTACGCACCACGCTGCGCACCTTCGGGCGCTTCTTGCTGTCGTACTTCGCAAAGTAGTTTTCCAGATCGGCCAGATCCTCCTCGAGCAGCGCCTGCCAGTCGGGCCCGGGAGCGAGCTGCTCGAGCATGCCCTTCATCGCCGGCCAGTGCTCGTCGACGAAGATGTCGAGGATAGCGCGGAAGACCTCCGGGCGGACCTGGTTGCTGGTGGTCCCGCCGCTGGTCATCTTGTTGAACTGCGGGTAGCCGTCCTCGTAGATCGCGTGCAGCGCCTGCAGTCGTTCGGCGAGCCCGGCCTCCGCCCCGGCGGCGAGCCAGGGGTTGCAGCGACGCGTCCATAGCAGCTCGCCGTTGGCGGCGTCGAAACAGAACAGGTAGTCGGGCTCGCCGAGGCAGAAGACCCGATCGCCGACGACCACCGGGTGGCCGTTGGCCCAGGCCGGCAGGGTGCTCTTCCACACGATGTTCCGGCTCTGCTCATCCTCGAAGAACCAGGCCTTGTCGGACTCGATCCGTCCGCGCTTGCCGCGGTATTCCTGCTCCCGCTGCACGGGGGTGCCTTCCCACCACTGGCTGACCGGCCGGGCGCCGGGGAAGTACCCGCTGCCATCGCCACGGAAACCCACGGGGCGCTCCGGTGACGGGTAGAAATCCTCGCCGGCGAAAGGGACCGGATCGGCGGCGATAAGGCCGCCGCCGAGGCTGAGCAGGACGAGCAGGGAAATTCGATGCATGATGGCCTTTCCGCTGTCTGACCGGCGCATCCGGCCGGCCGGGTTGGCGGCGCCGCAAACCGCGTGCAACGCCCCCGGCCACGCGCAGTGATTCCAGGCGTGGTGGGGTCCACATCCATACAACCGCAGATCGGGCGGTGTTGTTGCACTATATGATCACCAATGCATCATTACGATCGGATGGTGACATGAGGCTTTCCTCAGAGGGGGCGCTGCCCCCTCGCGCGCTCACGCGCACCCCAGCTGCGCTTGCTCCTCGCTTCGCTGCGGGGCTGCGCTTGCGCTGCGTCGGCCCGGTGGCCCCACCGGGGCCACCTATCGCTACGC
>JBEPXK010000691.1:0-2389 GCA_041641915.1 Planctomycetota bacterium | reverse complement strand
TCGGCCGGTGGCCCCACCGGGGCCACCTATCGCTGCGCGATGCCGCCTCCGCCCCCCCACGGCCTCGGTCGCCCTTCGCCAGCTTCGCTGGCGTTTCCGCCGTCCCTCCGGGCCCGGCTTCCTCGCTGTCGCTCGTCGCGCTCCACCGGCCGCCATGGCCCCTTCGGCGGCGCGCTGTCGCGCGCAAGGCTGGGATCGGCATGGGCTCGCATGTGTACGCATCAAGCCGTACGCAGCGTACAGTCATTCGCCGACAGGACCGCATGCCCGGGGTTCCCCAAGGGCGACCGCACGGGCCATTACGGGGATCGGTCTGACGAGCCGATGCGCAGTACGATACGCATATCGCCGTCCGCGGCATCGCGATCGTAGTCGGCGGTGCCGCCGTCGTCGTCCAGATCCGGGCCGCAGCTCCAGACAACCAGCATGGCATCGCGTCGTTCGAAACGCATGGGGTGCTCGTCGAAGGGATCGATCGGTACGGATGGCAGGTGGCTCGGGACCATCTCGCGCAGGTCGCGGGGCCACGCCCCGGACTCCTGGTGAAAGCGGCCGATGGCGCCAGCGAGGTACAGCAGATTGTGTGCCGCTTCGGCGTGTAGCAGGCCGCGGAGCACCTGGTGCCACGCAGGAAACACGAACGTGGTCAATGGGAGCCGCATCTCTTGATCGCGCAGCATGGCGCCGACCGCTCTGGTAGCCTCCATCGGCGCTGGCATGGGCTCTGCGAGCGCGACCTCGATGGTCTCATTGAACCGCCGCGCCAAGGCGATGTCATCGGCGGCCAGGAATACCCGATACAGCGGCAGCCGGGGGATGGATTCGCCGGGCCGTGCTGGCGTTTCATGCAACACCGCCTCGAAATCACCATGCAGAGCCGCTTGGGCCATGACCTCCAACATCGCCGCCCGTTCGTGCGCGAGCATGGGTGCACAGGCATGGCGCCACGGCCGTGCCGGCACGAGGTCGAGTTCGTGTAGCGGCAGGGGCGCGGTGCTGCGCGCACCTATCGCCCGGAAGGTGTCCAGGGCTGTGACCGGCATGCTCGCAGCGATCTGTCGGGGCATCAATTGCAGCCGGCTCAAATAGCGATCGGCGATGCGTGCCACCAGCGCCAGATCCCGCAGAGCTTCGGCAGGAGCATCCGCTTCGGCCCGCAGCGTGGCACGCATGCACAGGAACAACCGGGCGACAAGGATCCCGCGAGCCTCCGGCAGTAATTCGCCATATTGGGTCCCCGGCGGCGGCGGCGGGAAATCCCAACGCTCGGCAGCGGCGGCGGCGTGCAGCGCCGCCAGATGCGGCGCCATGGCGTCGAGCAGTGCCCGGCATTCCTGCATGTGCGCCGGCGTGGCCGCTGCGCCATCGACGAACAGCGTGCCCTCCCGCAGCCGGATGCTGCTGCCCAGGGTCTCGGCCGCCTCGGCCAACGACACGGCGGCGGCGGTGACCTGCGCCGCCGCCGCACGCCCTGCCGGCGTCGACTCCTCGTACAGGGCGAGGCGCTGCGCATGCGTGCGCCGCGAGAGAGTGCGCAGCCAATCACGCGTGGCGGCATCCACCTGGACGAAGGTCAGATACCAAGCCCCGGCGGCGAGACACAGCACCCCCAGCGGACGCCACATGCGCCAAGCCCGCGCGCGCGCCGCATCGCTGCGCAACGCGATGCGGGCGGCGACGATCGCGAAGGCGAACAGCGCCAGCGCCAACCAGACCAACGGCTGAAAC
The DNA here is from genome assembly GCA_041641915.1 of Planctomycetota bacterium. Lineage (GTDB taxonomy): Bacteria > Planctomycetota > UBA11346 > UBA11346 > UBA11346 > SLQH01. The sequence continues at coordinate 661 of JBEPXK010000691.1, read as the reverse complement.
GGCACATTCATGGCCGTACGCTCCCGCAGTCCGAGCACATAGGACATCGGCACCCCCGCCGCCGCGACCCACACCACCATCAGTCCGACCACCGCCACGACGATGCGCCACACCACGCGCGACAAACGCCCGACTGCAGCCAGGACCACCACGCAGGCGGCCGCTGCGGCGAGAAACCAGAACAGCCAGAGGGCCAGATACGGCATCACGCGCCATCCTCGACCAACGCGCCGATCGCCGCGCGCGCGCGCTTCGGCAGTGCCTCCACCTGGGCGCAGGCATGGGCCGGAGAGGGCATTTTCTGAGAACCGCGAGGCCCCAGACCACAGATCTGTTCCACGCCACCGACCCTAGCCATCGCCAACCCAATATCCACCACGGCCCTACCAGCCGGCTTCGGCATCAGATGATCGACCGCCATCGACTTCGCCCCTTTGCTGCGGTGCATCTGGGGGCACGCGGTGCATGCCGCCTTCACCGCTGGGCATCCGCGACCCGAACGCAAGGATGAGGCTTCCCTCAGAGGGGGCGCTGCCCCCTCGCGCGCTCACCCGCACCCCAGCTGCGCTTGCTCCTCGCTTCGCTGCGGGGCTGCGCTTGCGCTGCGTCGGCCCGGTGGCCCCACCGGGGCCACCTATCGCTACGTGATGCCGCCTCCGCC
>JBEPXK010000690.1:0-2401 GCA_041641915.1 Planctomycetota bacterium | reverse complement strand
GGCCGCGTTTTCTGCGGGCCTACGGCCCATTCTCGCAGAAAACCACCCCTCGGTCGGCCGGTCGCCCAGCCAAGCCTGGCTGGGCTCCACTCGCTGGCGGCACCGAGGTTTGGAGTTCTGAGGGACCCGTCATGGAAGAGCAGAAAGGTGGGCCGGAGCCCTATGCTCAACCCTTGGGTTGTGGGCGGAGGCCCACCTTGGATGTGTGCGATCAGATCAAAGGTGCTTCAGGAGCCTTTGCCGCCACCATCGCCGACTGGGGTCTCGCGAAGCATCGATTGATTCGTCTATCTGGAAGCGGAGGCTACGGATCTTCGGCGATCCCTCGTGTCCGAGCAGCGCCCCCGCCGAGGCATCGTCCGCCGTTCCTTTGCGGCGATCGGCTCGGGCCGTACTCCCTTTCAGGAAAACCCGATGACCCGGATTTCGCACCATCGTTTGACGACCACGGTCGTGGTCACCAGCGCATTGCTGCTCAGCTGTACCACGACCACGCTCGCAGCCGCCCAGTCGGCCGATGCGTCGGCCATGTTCCGTCTGGGGCCGGGACGCAGCGGCGTGGCTGCCACCGAAGCGGAGCTGCGGCAGGACTACCCGGCCGATCTGGCTCCGCTCTGGACCAGCGATGGGCCCGGCACCGCCAAGGGTATGGGCGCAGGCAGCCCGGCCGTGAGCGACGGCAGGGTCTTCGTCTACGCCACCGATCCGGAAGACGAATCCGCTTACGAACAGATCCATTGTCTGGATGCCGCGAGCGGCGAGCGGCTGTGGCTCGCCACCTTCCCGGGCAAGAAGAGCGCCTACGGCAACCACTGCACGCCGGCTGTTGGCGCCGGACGGGTCCATGTCGGTGGCGGTCAGGGCACGCTGTGGTGTCTGGACGCGAAGACCGGTGAAGTGGTCTGGGAGAAGGCCTCTGGTGGTCCGGTGGCGTCATCGCCGCTGCTGGTCGGCGATCTGGTGGTCTGCGGCAACAACGGCACCCGTGCCTACGACGCCGCCAGCGGTAAGCTGCGCTGGGAGGTGGAAGGTGCGACCGAGGTGCATTCTCCGGTTCTGTGGGACCATGGCGGCAAAGCCCACGTACTCGCCACCATCGGCGGCAAAGGCAACGGCCAGATCCAGTGCATCGAGGCTGAGAGCGGCTCGCTGGTCTGGACCGCCGAAGTTCCCGACAATTTGAAGTACACCACGCCGGCTGTCTCTGGCGATCTGATGGCGGTGGCCGGCCAGAAGCAACTGACCGTGATGCGCCTCGGCGCCGACGGCGTCTGCGTGATCGGGCAGACCAAAGACAAGGGTGGCCGCGGTGCAGCCCCCGTGGTCATGGGGCAGTCGGTCATCGCCAGCACCAAGGGTGGCGGCGTGCGCTACGATGTCGCCGATGGCGAGCTGAAAGAGGTCTGGAGCAACAAGGCTCCGATCTCGGGTGGGATGTCCTCGCCGATCATGGCCGGCGGCAAGATCTTCGGGTTGGCTGGACTCAACAAGAAGAAATACGACAAAGACGCCCGGACCTACAGCTATCCGATCTATTACACCCAAGTGGTCGTCGTTGACGCGGCGACGGGTGAGGAGGTCGGGGTCTTCGGCGAGAAACTGGGGGTGATCATGGTGTCGCCGGTGATCGTCGGTGGCCGACTCTACGTGCGTGGGCCGGAGGGTGTCAGCTGCTGGGACCTGGCCGCGCAGTAGGTCAGGCCGTACGTCGGCTTGGGGTGCCAGGCTCTTTTGGGTTCTCCGTGGCCCAGCCAGTAGGCGCAGACGGGCGCCCTCGGCGCCGCTTGCAATCAGCCTTAAGGAGAGCGGGTGGACATGTCGCTATTTGTGATCATCTTGATCCTGTTATTTGCCTCCTGTGCTGATTCGCAAAGCAGCCAGGGTTTGACCAAGGATCCGGCGGCCTCGGCATTCAACGATTACACAGAAGTTCATTCGATCGAGCTGCCAGCCACCGCTCCGCTGCACCCTGGCGTTATCGAGAGAGAGGTGCCTGGCATGCAGATGGAGATGAGGTATTATCGCGATGCACACACCACGCCTGTGATGACGGTAACATCTACCTTTGGTAGAGTCTTGCTGCGAGTCTACATTGAGCCTGATTGTTGCTGTGCCATATCGGGACCGTGTCGGTATTTCAGTGTGATGACGGTATCGAGCAACCATAGCACGCTGTATTACATACAGCCGATCGTGGATAGATCGGACGGCCAGAATCTCATGCTCGTGATTCACGTTGGTGATACGGTTCGGGCTTGCGTCGCAGAGGTAGAGGAGGGCCTCTAACGTGTGGCTTCCTTCAGAGGGGGCGCTGCCCCCTCGCGCGCTCACGCGCACCCCAGCTGCGCTTGCTCCTCGCTTCGCTGCGGGGCTGCGCTTGCGCTACGTCGGCCCGGTGGCC
>JBEPXK010000689.1:0-2403 GCA_041641915.1 Planctomycetota bacterium | reverse complement strand
GTGGCCTCAGAGGCCTGAATCGTGTGCGAAATCCGCCAATTGCCACTGATGGCCAGCAAATCGGCGCTAGCCAGCGCCGTTGAGAAGCGCCTGTGCGCACGTTTCTCTGATAATTGAGCGTCCTGGGTTTCGGGTGCGAAATCCGCCAATTGCCACTGATGGCCAGCAAATCGGCGCTAGCCAGCGCCGTTGAGAAGCGGCTGTGCGCACGTTTCTCTGATAATAGAGCGTCCTGGGTTTTGTCTGATAATTGAGCGTCCTGGGTTTTGTGGGTTTTGTGTCTGATAATTGAGCGTCCTGGGTTTTGTGGGTTTTGTTGTTGTTCGTACGATCTTTGCCGCCTCGCCGCTTGCCGGGCCTTGTGCCTCGTATGCGATTCGTGTTCCTCGGGCCAGAGCCGCCCTTTCCACTTCCTTCAGACCCCGCCTCGCGGCGGGAGCCCTTGTGGTTCCGGTTCGCGTTCCCGGTCACCGGGGCCGCGGAGCGGTCTTCCACCGCTCAGGTCACATCCTGCGTCGGTTTCCCTCCGCGGTTCGAAGCGCCAGGCTATGGCGCTTCGCGCCATGCCTGGCGCACCAATAAAAAAGCTCTCCGTCGTGGACGGAGAGCTCGTGGTACACGGGGTGGGATTCGAACCCACACGAGGTTTAACCCTCACTAGGCCCTCAACCTAGCGCGTCTGCCAATTCCGCCACCCGTGCGGTCGGCGAGGGGCGCTTTGTATGCAGCGCGGCGGCGGGGTCAACACACCTTTCGCACCGACATCAGCGTCGAGCCGCCGCGGCAATCCCGATCGTGGATATCGGCCGAGATCTGCGCCGGTTGCCGAGCCGCGCTTGGCCCGCCGGGCCCGGCAGCGAAGATGGGCCCATGGCCGCAGCCCCCCAGGTCCCTCCGCTGCGCACGGCCCCACTGCTCGCAGGCGCCTGCGTCATGGCCGGGCCGGGGGCCCTCTGGTCGCTCGCGCCACTGGCACTCGACCACGGCGGCGGCGCGTTCCTCATCGCCTGGCTGGTCTGCCTCGCGCTTCTCGCGCTACCGCTGCTGTGGCTCGAAGCCGGGCTGGGGCTGTGCTTCCGCACCGGGATCCCCGACTGCATCCGCCGCAGCCGACGACGCTGGGTCTGGGCCGGCTGGTGGTCGACCGCCGCCGGCCTGGCCCTGCTCGTCTGTGCCGGCCTGCTGCTCATCCTGCTCCTTGCCGGCCAGCTGGCCGGCGCTATCGGCACACAGCCGGCCGCGGTCCGTTGCAGCGCACCGCCCGGGCCGCTGCCCATGGCGCTCGCCGCGGTGGTCGTGGTGCCGCTGCTCGTGCTGTTCACCCGTCGCGACGATCCCGAGCGCTGGGCACCACGCCTGGTCGCGCTCTGCCTGCTGTTGATCGTCGCGACGCTGGTCCTGATCGCCCCCCTGCCCGGCGCGCGCTTCGGACTCGCGCTCTACGCCAGACCCGACTGGAGCGCTCTGAGCGCATGGCAGACCTGGCTTGCCGCGGCGGGCGGAGCGGTCTTCGCCGGCGGGCTCGGCGTCGGCTGCCATGCGCACCTCGCCAGCCGCCAGCCGCGCACCCACGACACCGCGACACACGCCCTGCTGACCCTCATCGCCGGAGCGCTGCTCCAGCTCCTGCTCGGTGCCGCCGCCGCGATGGTCTTGGGCCATTGCGCAGCGACCACCACCACCGTGGTCGGCTCGGCTCGTGGCAGCCCGAGCCCACCGCTCCATCTCTACGCCAGCGCCCTGACCGATGCGCGCGCCTTCGCGGCGCGTCTCTGTTTCGCCTGCGCCGCAGCCCTCCCCCTGGTGATTGGGGCCTGGATCCTGCTCCGGGCTCTGGTCCAAGCCGCGACCGACCACGCCGGCCTGAGCCCCCTGCGGGCCCGGCAGGGCCTGCTCGCCTGCGCCACCCTGCTCGGCGCACTGGCGCTCGGCCTGCCAGATGCCACCGGCCTCGCCGCCTTCCTCGACGGCACCCAGCACCTGATCCTGCTCCCCGCCACCGCCACCCTCGCGCTGGTCGCCGCCGGCGCGCTCGGCCTGGCCGGCATACGCGGCCACCTCGTGGCCCACGCCGCCATCGCGCCGGCACGGTGGTGGCCATTGCTGCTGCGCAGTCTGGTCCCGGGTCTGCTCATCCTCGCATTGATGGCCGGAGCTGCTCGTCAGCTCGGCAGCCCCGCGCTCGGCACGACCGCGCTGCTGGTCGCGGGGGTCGCCCCGGCGCTCGCCGCGCTCGCGCTCGCGCTCGCGCTCTGCTTCGGCCGCAGGAGGCAGCGATGAGGCTCTCTTCAGAGGGGGCGCTGCCCCCTCGCGCCTTCGGCGCGTCCCAGCTGCGCTTGCTCCTCGCTTCGCTGCGGGGCTGCGCTTGCGCTGCGTCGGCCCGGTGGCCCCACCGGGACCACC
>JBEPXK010000688.1:0-2405 GCA_041641915.1 Planctomycetota bacterium | reverse complement strand
GCGCCTGGGCCCGGCCGAACGCTTCGCACGCGCCGACACCGACAACAGCGGCGGCCTGAACCCGGAGGAGCTGCGCAAGGCCCGTCGCGCCCGGCGCAAACACCGTCGCGGCGGTAGCCGGCGGGGACCGGCCGAGAGCGATGGCTGAGGCGAGCGCCGGAGCTTACGCGCCGGCATCTGCGCCGCCTCGCCGGTGGGGATCCCCGCTGGCGAGGCTTGCCGCCTTCGCCCGTCGGCGCGATGCTGGGGCGCGATGAAGATCCTGGTGGTCGAGGACTACGCGCCGCTGCGCGAGTCGCTGGTCAGCGGCCTGCGTGCCGAGGGCTACGCCGTCGATGCCGCTGCCGACGGCGACGAGGGCTGGTGGTATCTCGATGGCGGTGTTTACGATGGCGTGGTGCTCGACCGCATGCTGCCGGGGCTCGATGGCATGGTCATCCTTCGGCGCCTGCGCCAGGCTGGCTCCTCGGTGCCGGTACTGCTGCTCACCGCGCGCGATACGGTCGAGGATCGCGTCGACGGTCTCGACGCCGGCGCCGACGACTACCTGACCAAGCCTTTCGCCGTGCCCGAACTGCTCGCGCGACTGCGACGGCTGGTGCGCCGGTCCTGGGGTCAGGCGGATCCGGTGCTGACCTGTGGGCCGCTACAACTCGACCAGCGCGCGAAGACGGTGACCTGCGATGGCGCGGCCGTGGCGCTGACCGCGCGCGAATATCAGCTGCTCGAGTTGCTGATGCGCTCGCGCGGCGAGCTGGTCAGTCGTGATGCCCTGTGGGAACACTGTTACGATTTCGCGCGCGACGTCAGCTCCAACGTGCTCGACGTACTCGTCGGACGGGTGCGGCGCAAGCTCGCCGCCGCCGGGGCCGCGGGCCTGTTGACCACCCGCCGCGGCCTGGGCTACGTGTTGGGTGCCCCATGACCCTGTCGCGGCGTTTCTGGTGGGCCCTGGTCGCCACCGCGATCCTCGCCGCCGGGCTGACCGGCGGGGTGGGTTGGTTCGCCGCGCGCAGCCTGTTGCTGCGCCAGGTCGATGCCGACCTGACCCGCCGCGCCGATCTGCTCGCGCGTCATCCGGGCATGGTGCGCTCGCTGCTGGTGCGCGAGGCGCAGGCGGCGGCGAGCGAGCCGGACGCCGCCGTCACCGGTTCGCGGCGTGCATTCGCGGTGCGGGTGGTTGGCCCAGGGGGGCGCACCCTGCGCAGCAACGCGGTCTGGCCCGATACCGAGTTGGGCGCAGCCCTGAGTTCGGATCCGGGAGCATCGGTGGTCGCGCTGCGGGCCGGCGGTGGCGAATGGCGGGTGACGGCGCGCCCCTTGCGCCTGGCGGCCGACGCACCCCGGCGCCGCGCCCGCTCGACGCGGATCCCGCCGGGGACCCGGATCCAGGTCGCGCTGCGCATCGACCAGCTGCAGCGCGATCTGCGCACCATCGCCCTGTTGCTCGCGTTGGTCGGTGGGGGGGTGGTCGCCCTGAGCTTGTTCGGCGCTGCGCGGCTGCGCGACGCCCTGCTCGCTCCGCTCGAGCGTCTGCGCGCGGGTCTGGGCGCGCTCGACGCTGCCGATGTCGGCGCCCGGCTCACCGTCGACGCCCTGCCGCAGGAACTCGAACAGCTGCGCGCCGATACCGACGCGCTGCTGCAGCGTCTGGCCGCGGCGCGGCGCCGCGAGCGGCGTACCCTGGCCGATATCGCTCACGAACTGCGCACCCCGCTGGCGGCGCTGCACAGCCGCATCGGCTTCGCCCGCACGCAGGGCAGCGTGGCCGCGGACGAGGCCCGGCGGCTGAGCGAGCAGCTCGACGTACTGCAGCGACGGTTGGAGGGGTTGCTGCTGCTCACCCGCTTCGATGCCGAGGCGGTAGCTCCCCGCGCCGAGGCCTGTGCGGTGGTCGAGCTGCTGGCCGCGGCCTGGGCGCCACTGGCCGAACGGGCGCAGTTTCGCGGGCTGGCCCTGGAGATCAGCGGCGACGAGGATGTTGAGATCAGCAGCGATCCGGCTCTGGGACAGACGGTCTTCGCCAACCTGCTGGGCAACGCCGTGGACCACGCCAGCGGTGCTGGGCGGATCGCGGTGCGTCTCGCACGACGGGGCGCGACGGTGCACATCGCGATCGACAATCCCGCAGCAGCGGCCGAGCCGGGTCCGCGCCCCGCGGCTTGCGATCCCTTCTGGCGTGCGGATACGGCCCGCAGCGACACCGGGACCCACGCCGGCCTCGGTCTGGCGGTGGTCGCACGCATCGCCACAGCCCACGCGGCCGCGATCGGCGTCGCGGTCACCGCGCAGCGGCGTTTCCAGGTAAGTCTGGACTGGCCAGCGGGCTGACGGGCCCCTCAGAGCTCGCGCAGCACCATCGCACGGCAAGAAACGTCGTCAACGGGTCGGCCGACCGAGGGGTG
>JBEPXK010000687.1:0-2427 GCA_041641915.1 Planctomycetota bacterium | reverse complement strand
CGCGCAATCTGCTCGAGGCGATCGACCTCGATGAAGAGGTCACGCTCTACGTCGATCTGCGCTCGCGCCCGGCGGTGGGCGAGGGCCAGGACTACCCGGTGCTTCACCTCGCGCCGTCCTGGGCCGATATCGACGTGGGCACCGTGCAGGTGGCCATCGCCCCGCGTGCAACGCCCGGGCCCTGAGCGACGTAAGCCCATGGATGGCCGGGGCGTCTTTCGGTGCGGTTGCGTGAGCGTCCGCCCTGCGCACCATACGCGGCCTGGGGGGTGGACCAGATGAGCCAACGCCTCGACCGGTTGTCCGGACCGGCGGAACTGCGCCGGATGAGCGACGCCGAACTGACCGAACTCGCCGGGGAGATCCGTGAACGGATCAAAGCGGTGGTCTGCCAGCACGGCGGCCACCTCGCCTCGAATCTGGGCGTGGTCGAGCTGACCCTGGCGCTCCACCGGGTGTTCGATTTCTCCAGCGACCGCCTGCTGTGGGACGTGGGCCATCAGGCCTACCCGCACAAGCTGGTCACCGGCCGGGCTTCCGCTTTCGCCAGCAACCGTCAACGCGGCGGCCTGAGCGGCTTTCCCGACCCGCGCGAAAACGCCCACGACGTGGCCAAGGTGGGGCATTCGTCGACCGCGATCAGCACCGCTGTGGGTATCGCCGAGGCCTTCCGCCGTAACGGGGTCAAGCGTAAGGTGGTGTCGGTGATCGGTGACGGCGCCCTGACCGGCGGCATGTCCTTCGAGGGTTTGATAAACGCCGGTGAACTCAACAGCCCGATGCTGGTCATCCTCAACGACAACGGCTCGTTCATCGATGCCCCCGTCGGCGGGCTGCACAAATATCTCGATCGCGTGCGCAGCGGTCGCCTCTACACCCACGCGCGTGACCGGATCCTGGGCGTGCTGCGCCGGATGCCCTGGGGTGAGAGCATGGAGCGGCTGGCCGAGCATCTCGAGCTGGCGGCCAACAAGCTGGTCAGCCCGGGCTTCATCTTTGAGGACCTCGGCCTGCGCTACTTCGGCCCGGTCGACGGCCACGATCGCATCGCGGTCGAGCGGATGCTGCGCAACATCATGCAACTCGACGGGCCGATCCTGCTGCACGTCCATACGCGCAAGGGCGGCGGTTGGGAACCGAGCGTGCGCGACCCCCGGGCTTTCCACGGGCCCAAGGGGTTCGACCTCGAGACCGGGGTGTTCCATCCCTCGCCGCGCGAAGAGCGTCCGACCTATTCGGCGATCTTCGGCCAGACGGTGCTCGAACTGGCGCAGGAAGACGACGAGCTGGTCGCGGTGACCGCGGCGATGCTCAGCGGCGTCGGCCTGCGACCGATGGCCGAGCGTTTCCCCGACCGCGTCTACGACGTGGGGATCTGCGAGCAGCACAGCTTCGGTTTCGTGCAGGGGCTGGCCATCGCGGGGATGCGGCCGGTCCTGGCGCACTACAGCACCTTCGCCCAGCGCGGCTTCGATCAGCTGTTCCAGGAACTGGTGCTGCAGCGCGGTCTCGGCGCGATCTGCGTGCTCGATCGCGCCGGTCTGGTCGGCGAGGACGGCGAAACCCACCAGGGCATCTACGACATCGCCTGGGCCAGGAGCCTGCCCGGGGTGGTGCTGATGTCGCCCAAGGATGGCGAGGAGCTCGCCGAGATGCTGCGGTGGTGCCATCGTGAGCGCCAGCGCATGCGCCCGGTGCCGGCGGCCTTCATCATCCGCTACCCGCGCGAGACGGTGCCCGAACGGCATTGGGGGCTCGATCGCCCGCAGACGATCGCCTACGGTCGCGCCGAGGTGATCCAGCGGGGTCGCGATCTGATGATCTGGGTCTACGGCCCGCAGCTGGAGCGGGTGGTCGATGCGGTGGCGGCGATCGGCGAGGACGCACAGGCTGTGACCATCGTCAACGCCCGCTTCGCCAAGCCCTTCGATGCCGCCCTGCTCTGCGAGCTCGCCGCGACCCATGATCGGCTGCTGACCGTCGAGGATCACGCGCTGATGGGCGGGTTCGGCAGTATCGCGCTCGAGGCGGTCGGCGATTGCGGCCTGGAGCTGCACTGTGAACGCGCCGGGGTGCGCGACGAACTCGTGCCGCATGCCTCGCGCGCCGAGCAGCTCGCCGATCAGGCGCTCGATGTCGACGGCCTCGCCCGGCGTATTGCGCGCCTGCTCAACCGCGATGAGGCCGCGATCCCGTTCCACGCTCCGGCCGCCAGGCCAGCCGGCGACGCGGTCCACGGCTGAGCGCGGGTGCGGGCGTTGGGCGCAGCTGCGTGGGCATCGCGGCGTCCGTGGCTGCTCTGACGGGGTACGCAGAGAGGCTTGTGCGCCTCCATCAGAGGGGGCGCTGCCCCCTCGCGCGCTCACGCGCACCCCAGCGGCGCTTGCTCCTCGCTTCGCTGCGGGGCTGCGCTTGCGCTGCGTCGGC
>JBEPXK010000686.1:0-2430 GCA_041641915.1 Planctomycetota bacterium | reverse complement strand
CCAGCGGCAACGGCTGGGCCGGGGTCGATCTGCAAGCGATCCCCGACCCGGGCATCACCGGCGTGACGTGGAGTTGGAGTGGCGGCAGCGCCAGTGGTACGAGCGTGCGGCTCGACCTGCCCCTGGGCGAACACGCCATCACCTGCACCGGTACCAATCCCCACGGCCCCGACGCCGTCGATACCGTGTGGGTGCGGGTGATCGACAGCGTCGAGTCGGACGTGGTCTACGTGGTCGGCACCGCGACCTGGTTCGAGGGCGAGGATCTCACGATCGGTCCGGCGGTGCCCGCCTCCAACGAATGGCGGGTGGATGCCGATGCCGATGCCGACGGCATGCCGACCAGCCAGGGGGTACGGCTGCAGGGGCGCGGTGATGTCGACACGCGCACCGCCTGGGCCGACGCGCAGGACGCGTCGGTGACCATCGATGTCGCGAGCAGCCGGACGCTGCAGGTCATCGGCCGCATCGGCAACGGCAAAAACAGAACCGACGCGGTCATGGTCGGTCTCGACGACGCTTTTCATGGCGCGGCCGACACTGTGCAGGTGAAGTGGTACTGGGCCTTCCTCGGCGAGCCCATCACCCTTCCTGCCGGTCGTTCACAGTTGAATTTCCGTCAGTCCTTCAATGCCGATATAGACAAGATCCACCTCGGCCTCCGCTCCGAGATCCCCTATATGAACGGTGGGAGCACACCGGCGCTGCGCGACGAGGACGGCCCTGGCCATACACTCAGCGAGCCGCCTGAGATCACCGCCGGCCCGAGCGCCGATCCCGACCCGGTCACCGGCGACACGACGACGCTGAGCCTGAGCGCCACCGACCCGGACGACGATGACGCGACCCTGGCGGTGGACTGGTCGCTGGTCAGCGGGCCGACCGGCGCTCCGGCGCCGATCTACAGTGACAACGGCAGCACGAGCGCGACCACCACCACGGTGACCGTCGGGCGTGCCGGCAGCTATACCTTCCAGGCTCTGGTGCGCGACCCGTCCGGTGCCTTCGCCACCGGCGAGGTCACGGTGCAGGTGGACCAGACCGCGCAGGCCGTGCAGGTGCAACCCGGCAGCGCCGCGGTGCAGCTCGGGGCCACCGCAACCTTCAGCGCCACCGTCCACGACCAGTTCGGCGATGCGATGGCGAGCCAGCCGGCGGTCAGCTGGTCGACGACCATCGGCACCCTCGTCGATACCGTCGGCGCCACGGTGGACCTGCAGGTTCCCGGCGTGCCGAGCACGGGGACCATCACTGCGCAGAGCGGGTCGCTCTCGGGCCAGAGCACGGTCAGCGTCGTCAGCGGCTGGCTCGAGGACTTCGAGGATCTCACCGACGGCGACCGCGAGGACACCGGCGCCACCGCGTGGACCACCGATCTCTCGGCCTGCGATGCGCCGATCGCCGGCGTGCTCGACGGGCGCTTCCACACCAGCGACACCGACGGCGAGGCCGTATGGCGCTCGCAGTCCATCGCCATCGGCGGCAGCGCCGATATATCGATCGCCATCCAGGGCAGCGGTTCGCTCGATAGCCCGGACTACATCGCCGTCTCCTACATCCTCGACGGCGGCGACGAGATCGAGATCGCGCGCCGTAGCAGTAATTTCAACGACGACCAGGTCGAGACCATCACCGCCAGCGACCTGCAGGGCGAGCACATCGAAATCATCGTACGCAGCCACCTCACCGGCGACGACGAGCACCACTACTGGGACGACGTCACGGTCCTCGGCGCGACCGGCGACAGCAGCGTGCGCGCGATCCGCATGCAGGAGCTCGACGGCTGGACCTGGGAATGCACGCCGACGGGCACGCCGGTCGAGGACGGGGAGGCGGTGCGCTTCGACCACCTCGACCCGGCCGTGGACCACAGTCTGAGGCCGGAGCCGGTGGTGCCGGACGGGCAGGGATGATGGCAGTAGCGCAGGTTATGCCGCCGTCGCGGGGGATAGCGCTGTCCGGGTTTAGGATCGTGAATAATATATGGCTTCCTTCAGAGGGGGCAGCGCCCCCTCTGAAGGAAGCCGCACGGTTGAGCGCAGCGACGGGGTTCCGTCCACAACGACTCATGTCCTGGCCTTGCCCTCCCGAACGCTCGTCCCGGCGTGCCAGCGCGGCGGCAGCGCGATCAGCGGCGCGTCGTCGCCGATGCCGGTCTGGCGTGCGCGGATCATCGCGTCGAGGTGATGCAGGGCGTGGGCGACCAGGCGCGGGAAGTCGGCCAGGACGCCGCTGGTGGCGCTGCGCGCATCGCGCACGCCCAGGTTGACGTAGGAGAGGTCCTCGGGAATGCGCAGGCACGCCGCGGTGGCGAAGGGGCGCAGGCTGTGGCGGGAAATCACCGCGTCGACGGCTCGCTCGCGCAGCCAGGTGTGCAGACGCGCCACCCCGCCGTCGTCGCGTCGTGGCGGCTCGTGGTCGTAATAAAGT
>JBEPXK010000685.1:0-2434 GCA_041641915.1 Planctomycetota bacterium | reverse complement strand
CAGCACCTTCGCACGGCAAGAATCGTCGTCAACGGGTCGGGCGACCGAGGGGTGGTTTTCTGCGAAAATGGGCCGCAGGCCCGCAGAAAACGCGGCCGGAGGCCGCGAACCCCGACCGAGGCCGTGGGGGTGTGCGCCGAAGGCGCGAGGGGGCAGCGCCCCCTCTGAAGGAAGTCTGTAAGAAGACGGCTGTCACGCCAATAAGATGATGGGGGAGCATGCGCACTTCGCACCGTCATCACGTGATGCAGCTGGCTTTGCGCCACCGCACGCGCATCTGGTCGTACCTGATGGCGCTGAGCAGGTCCCCCGCGCACGCCGAGGATCTGTTCCAACAAACCTACCTGGTGATCTGCCAGAAATGGTCCCGCTATCGCTCGGAACGCGACTTCCTGGCCTGGGCGCTGACCATCGCCCGCTACGAATACCTGGCCAGTGTCGACCCGCGCCGCCGCCGCGAGGTGCTGGCCGAGGCCGAGCTCATCGAGGTGGCGATCGCCGAAGAGGACGACGAATCCGCGTTGACGGCGGCGCGCCGCGAGGCCCTGCGGCATTGTCTCGCGCGACTCGGCGAGCGGGCGCGCCGCGCCTTCCAGCTGCGCTATGCGGACGGCCTGAGTCACGACGCCGTGGCCCACGTACTGGAAACCAGCGCCAAAGCCGCCTACGCCGTGCTATCGCGTACACGGATGCGTCTGCGTACCTGCATCGATGCGCACCTGGCGCGGGAAATCCTGAGATGAATGACCGCGAGCTGATCGACGCCTTCCTGCACGACCGGATGCCGGCGACCGCGCGGCGCGCGTTCCTGGCTCGCCTGCCGGCGGAACCGGCATTGCGGCGCGACCTGCGCGCCGGCCTGGAGATGGAGGCGCTGCTGGCGGACCTGCACCAGACGCCGGCGCGGCGTTCGCTGCCGCTGCGACGCCAGCGATGGCTGGCATGGACCGTCGTTGCTGCCGCGGTGCTCGTCGCAGCCCTGTTGCCGTGGGTGTTCCCGGGAGACACGGCGCCAGCACGCGTGCTCGCCGTGTCCGGCAGCGTGACGGCGATCCGCGGCGCTGACGACGCGGTGTCCTTGCGTGTCGGGCAGCAGCTCGTGACTGGCGATCGCATACGTGTTGGCGCGGATGCCACCCTGGAGATCCGCGTCGGCGAGCGGGTGCACTGCAGCGCCGATGCCCCCAGCGAATTCCTGGTCTGCGATGGCACCCCTGTCGATCTCGCCCTGCGCCGCGGCCGGCTCGCGGTGGCGGTCGAGCCATCGACCGCCTTCACCCTCGCCACCCCGCGCGGACGGGTGCGAGTACTCGGGACCCGCTTCAGCGTCGACGTGCAGGACGACCGCGACCTGGTACGGGTGTCACGCGGGCGTGTCCATGTCGCCAGCGCGCAAGATACGCACGTTCTCGCCGCCGGTCAGCACCTGGCGATCACGTCCGAAGGCTGTGGTTCTGCGCAACGCAACGCGGATGGGGCATTGCAGCCCTGGCTGCGTTACGATTTCGACCGTGCAGACGACGGGGTCCTGCATGCCGTCGGTGGCGAGGTACCCAGCACGGATCTCATTGCGCACGGGGACGCGACGTTGCGCGCCAGCCGCGGTGCGGTCCGCATCGCCAGCGACGACAAGCTCTTCACGCGCGAGCCCGTGCCGCGCCTGCGCCGCCTGCTCGATCGCCCGGCAACCTGGTCGGTATCGCTGTGGATAGCGCAGCCGGCGATCGAGACGCCGGCGCAGAGCCTGGTCCTGCTCGCCCTGGTTGCCACCGTCCCGACCATGGTGGAACCGGACATCTTCTTCACCATCGGCGTCAACACCCGAGCACTCGCTGGCGCACCGGCGGGGACGCTGCGACACCTGCTGGCTGTCCGCGAGAACAACGCCCTGTGCATCTACATCGACGGTCAGGAGGGCACCCCGCAGCGCACCGGACTGCACCGGGAGACCGACGCACCGCTCTTCCTGTCGCTGGTGCCCTTCCTGCTCGATACCACCGGCACCGGCCATCCCACCGCGGTGCCCTATCACGATCTGGCCTTCTTCGACCGCGCGCTGACCACCGCCGAGGTGGCAGAGCTGTACGAGGCGGGCCCGGACGCCCTGGGGCGTTGAGCAGAGCGGGTCCCACACAACGTGCACGAAGGCGACCTCGGACACCAGCGCACGTGCTTGCGATGGCGGCGGCCATGTCGCCGCGCCACCACCGCCAAGCACGCAAGGCCTGCGCACACGAGAGAAGAGGCGAGCCCAGGCCTCACCCATGACGGGTCCCTCAGAGCTCCAAACCTCGGCACCGCCAGCGAGTGGAGCCCAGCCAGGCGTGGCTGGGCGACCGGCCGACCGAGGGGTGGTTTTCTGCGAAAATGGGCCGCAGGGCGGAACCGGCCTCGCGCAGCGATAGCCGGCCCCGGGGGGGCCGGCGGCCGGTGG
>JBEPXK010000684.1:0-2434 GCA_041641915.1 Planctomycetota bacterium | reverse complement strand
CGCATGCTCGACATGGGCTTCATCCACGACGTGCGACGCATCATCGCCACCCTGCGGGAGCAACGGCAGACCTTCTGTTTCTCGGCCACGGTGCCGACGGAGATCCGCGAGCTCGCCGACGGCCTGCTGGTGGACCCGGTCCACATCGCGGTCACGCCGACCTCCTCCGCGGCGACCACGGTGGAGCAGTCGCTGTACCGCGTCGGTCGCACGCGCAAAATCGCCCTGCTCGAGCACCTGCTCAAGCACACCCAGGGCATGCGCCAGACGCTGGTGTTCACCCGCACCAAGCACGGCGCCGACCGGGTGGCCAAGCGGCTCAACCGCGCCGCCATCAATGCCCAGGCGATCCACGGCAACAAATCCCAGAATGCGCGCACCCGCGCGCTCGAGGCCTTCAAGTCGGGCCACGCCCGGGTGCTGGTGGCCAGCGACATCGCCGCACGCGGCATCGACATCGACGGCATCAGCCATGTCGTCAATTTCGAGCTCCCGCACGAGCCGGAGACCTACGTCCACCGCATCGGCCGCACCGGCCGGGCGGGCAACAGCGGCGCCGCGATCGCCTTCTGCGACAGCGAGGAGCAGCCGCGTTGGAACAAGATCGAGCGCCTGATCGGCCACCCCGTCGACGAGGTCACCGACCACCCCTTCCACGGCAGCCATCTCGAGGAAGAACCGCGTCCGCCGCAACAACCACGGCAGCGCAACGATCAGCAGCGCAACAATAATCAGCCGCGCAACGCAAACCGCGCGCGCCGCGGGGGGCAACGCGGCGGCGGGCCTCGGCGTTCCCGTCAACGCCCAGGCTGAAGCGCTCGCCGCACGCACGGCGCGAACCGAGCGCCTGGCCTCAGACCGGGTTCAGGGCTTCGCGCGCGCCCGGGCGCAGTTCGCGCCTGCCGGCGGCGGTGATCACCGGCACCACGTCGTCGTTGTCCGCATCGGCGTCGAGGGTGATACCGTCGCGGGCCACGCGATAACCGACCGCCTGGCCGTGCCACCGCAGCCGGCCACTGACCGCGTCCCAGCCCGGCGGCAGCGCGGGGGCGATGTGCAGCCCGTCGCGCGCCAAGCGGATCCCGGCCGCGCCCTGGACCGCGGCAAGCCAGGCCGCGCCGGCGCTGGCCAGATGCACGCCCTTGGCGGCGTTGCCCATCGGGTTGTCCACGTCAACGCCGGCGGCATGCCGGTAATAATCGAGGAACGAGTCGGTCTCGCCCAGGCGGGCGGCGATCACCGCCAGGATCCCGGCGCCGAGCGACGAGGTGCCGGCGGTGCGGGGAACGTAGTACTCCCAGTTGGCCCGCAGGACCTCCTGCGATGCGCCGAGCAGGTAGAGCAACATCAACACGTCGGGCTGGTTGATCGCCTGGGTGGCATAACGGGGCACGCTATGGGCGCCGCCCTGGCCCTGCTTGCCGCCCATCATCCCGCTCAGATCGTCGGACAGGCTGTAGTACCCGGCGCAGTGCTCGTAGAGCCCGGTGGCGCTATCGAAGCCGGTGACCAGTCCCTCGGCGAGCGCGCGCCAGGCATCGCGTTCCGCCGCGTCGACTCCGAGCTCCGCGAGCAGGGCGCCGAGCCGTTGCGGCTGCGCCGCGGCGCAGATACCCAATAGCCGCTCGAGCTCGCGCGCGCAGTGGGCAACGAGGTTGTTGGTGTAGGCGTTGTCATCGCTGCGACAGTGCGATTCGTCGGGTCCGGCGACATCGCGGATGTGGTAGACGCCGACCTCGTCGCGCGCGGCCTTCGCCGTCCAGAAGCGGGTGGTGGCGATGAGGATCTCCAGCCCGGCGTCGAACAGGAACGCATCGTCGCCGGTGAGTTCGTGATACCACAGCAGCGAACGGGCGACGTCGCAGGTGACGTGCAGCTCGTGGTACGGCCAGGCGATCCACTCCTCGCATTCCTCGTCACCGGAGACCGCGACCTCCCAGGGGTAGCAGGCACCGGCGAGGCCGAAGCCGGCGGCCTTGGCCCGGGCTTGCGGCAGGGTGCGATGACGGAAGGCGAGATGGCGCCGCCCCTGTTCGGGCAGGCAGTGGTAGAACACCGGCGCGACGAACAGGTCGGTATCCCAGAAGCACAGTCCGCGATAGCCCTCACCGGTCAGGCCCTTGGCGCCGATGCTCTGGCGCGCATCGTTCGGGGCGGCAATGACCAGTTGGTAGATGGAGAAGCGCAACCGCGCCTGATCGGCCGTGTCGCCATCGATCTGGACATCGCAGGCCTGCCAGGCCTGCCGCCACGCCGCGACGTGGGCAGCGAGCGCGTCGGCGAAGTCGACGACCTGCGCCGCGCGCACACTCATCAGAGGATCCGCGACCCGTCCGCCGTCGCGCACATCGATGCAGCGCTCGAAGGTGATCGGCCGCCCCGGCGACAATGGCAGCGTGGCGGTGATCCGGCAACACTCGCCGGCGGTCTCGCT
>JBEPXK010000683.1:0-2436 GCA_041641915.1 Planctomycetota bacterium | reverse complement strand
GTGGCGCTGCGCGCGGCCGCGGCGGGCTGTGCCCCGGCGGTGGTCTGCGTCTGGACCCATCGCCGCGGCGATCCGGTGCCGGTCCCGGAAACGCTCGACCGTCCGCCGCCCGATCTGGCGCCCTACTCCCGCCGCGCTCATGCCGCGCACGAACGCCGCCCGCCCCCGATCGGCGCGGCCTCCGGCTTCATCATCGACCCCGCCGGCCTGGTGGTCACCGCTGCGCACAACGTCGCCGACCGCGAGAACGGGGGCACCGTCGAGGCGATCCAGGTATTCACCGCCGACGGCCGCCGCCACCCTGCCACCCTCCTGGGCAGCGACGCGTCGCGCGACATCGCGCTGCTGGAGCTCACCGGTGGGGCCGGCGACTGGCCCCACCTCGCCCCGACGCTCGAACCGCCGCCACCGCTCGGCAGCACCGTCGCGGTGCTCGGCCGCAGCGAACCGCCCGGCGGGATCACGCTCAACCGCGGCGCGGTCGGGGCCACCTCCCGGCTGCAGGGTCTGGCGCTGCAGATCAGCGCCCGCATCAATTACGGCAATCTCGGCGGGCCGGTGATCGATCGCCACGGACGATTGGTGGGCCTGGCCAGCCACCTGTCGCCGGAGACGGTCTGGCGCCAGAACTGCGGCGTCGGCTTCTGCCTCACCGGCGAGCGCATCGCCACCGCGGTCGACCGGTTGCGCCGCGGCGAAACGCTGCCCCCGCTCGCCCGTCCGTACATCGGCGTGGTCATCGATCCCTTCGCACAGGTCGCCGGCGCGCGCATCGACCAGGTCGGCGAAGAAGGCCCGGCCGCACGCGCGGGGCTACAGGCCGGCGACCGCATCGTCAGCTGGGCCGGCGAGACCATCGATGACTTCATCGCCCTGCGCCGCGCGATCCGCGCCAGCCAACCCGGTCAGACGGTGACCCTCGGCATCGTGCGCGGCGAGGAACGCCAGAGCCTGGACCTGCAGGTGGGCAGCCGATGAGCCGACTGCCCCTGGCCCTGCTGTTCGCCTGCACCGTCTCGCTCGCGGCGAGCGAGGCGGCGCGCACGCGCGACGCGGCCTGGGTCGCCCTGAGCGAGCGTTACCGCCCGGCCTTCGTGCTCATCGGCGGCGGCAGCGGCGTGGCCATCGCCGCCGACGGGACCATGCTCACCAACCACCACGTCATCGCCGAGGGCTACGAACGCGGCCAGCGGCGCTTCGTGGTCCGGCACCACGGTGGTTTCGGCAAAGCGGCGCTGCTCGGCACCGACCCGCGCGGCGATATCGCCCTGTTGCGCATCGAGGACCTTGCCGACTGCCCTTACGTCGAGCTGACCGATTCCGACGCCTTGCGCGTGGGCCAGAGCGTGATCGCGCTCGGCAACCCCTTCGGGGCGATGGATCTCGACGGCGACCCCGCTGTCAGCCGGGGGGTCATCAGCGCCCGCGAGCGCTACCAGGGCGCCTATAGCAGCGCGATCCAGACCGACGCCGCGATCAATCCCGGCAACTCCGGCGGACCGCTGCTGACCCTCGCCGGACGCCTCGCCGGCATCAACGGCCGCATCAGCAGCCGCCACGGGGCCCGCGCCAACACCGGCGTGGGCATGGCCATCCCGGCCAACCAGATCGCGCGCTTCCTGCCGGGGCTGCGCACTGCCGCCGGCGGGGTGGTCCGCCACGCGCATCTGGCCGGGCTGGTCGGCCGCGATGACGACAACGACACCCTCGCCGACGGCGCCGAGATCGACACGGTTCGTCCCGGCAGCCCGGCCGCGGAAGCCGGACTGCGCGCCGGCGATCGGGTGGTGGCGCTCGACGGCCGCCCGGTACGCAACCTCAACCGCCTGCGCGGAATCATCGGCACCTATCCCGCTG
Organism: Planctomycetota bacterium; assembly: GCA_041641915.1. Classification (GTDB taxonomy): domain Bacteria; phylum Planctomycetota; class UBA11346; order UBA11346; family UBA11346; genus SLQH01. Next base: position 579 of record JBEPXK010000683.1, on the reverse strand, counting down.
GCGAGCGGGTGACGCTCGAACTGGTGCGCGAGGCCGGAGTGCTGCGCCTGCCGGTCACGCTCGGCGCCCATGACCCCGCCCACTGGGGATTCGTCGTCCACCTGCCCGAGGCCACCGACGCGCGGCGCCGGCTGCTGCGCCGGCTGCTGCGCAACCGCCTGATCGAGGAGCCGGTGATCGTGGAACGGGTGCTGCCGGGCTCGCCCGCGGCCGCTGCCGGCCTGCGCGCCGGCGATGCGCTCCACGCCATCGGCGAGGAGCGCGTGCGCAACCTGCTCGACCTGCAGCGCATCCAGCGCGAGATGATCGTCAGCGACCGCTTCTGGGCCGGCACGCCGCTCACGATACGCCTAGCGCGCGACGAGCAGGACCCGGAGACGATCGCGCTGCAACTGGACTCGCGCTACCGCCTGCTCGTCGCTGGCGACGGCCGCAGCGACCCGTGAGGCTTTTTTCAGAGGGGGCGCTGCCCCCTCGCGCCTTCGGCGCGTACCCCCACGGCCTCTGTCGCCCTTCGCCAGCTTCGCTGGCGTTTCCGCCGGGCCTTCGGCCCATTTTCGGCGGAAAACAGGGCTCTGT
>JBEPXK010000682.1:0-2444 GCA_041641915.1 Planctomycetota bacterium | reverse complement strand
TGTTCGGCCTCGCCGGCGGCAACACCGTGCCCGATCTGACCAACCAGGTGCGCGCGCCGGGGGAGGGCCTCAGCGCTTCGGTCATCGACCCGGGCGATTTCGCCGGCGTGCTCCAGGCGATCGAGAAGGTCACCGACGGCGCGAACACGATCACCGGCCGGATGGTGGTCACCAACAACGCCGAGGCCAGCCTCGACGGCGTGCGCCAGCAGCCCTTCTCGGCGATCAACAGCGGCGAGAACGTGGCCACCACCAGTCTCGGCGGCACCAGCGACGCCGGTACCGAGGTCGCGGTCACGCCGCAGATCGCCGCCGGCGATCATGTCACGCTCACCTACCAGATCAGCCAGAGCACCTTCACCGGCTCGCCGTCGGCCGATTCACTGCTGCCGCCGCCGAAGCTCTCCGACACCGTCTCCAGCACCGCGACCATTCCCGATAGCTATGTCATCGCCGTCGGCGGGCTGACCACCCTTGGCGAGAACCTGCGCGAATCGCGCGTGCCGATCCTCGGCCGGATCCCGGTCCTGGGCCTGCTGTTCAAGCAGCAGCGGCGCGAGGTCACCGACAACCGCTTCTACGTTTTCATCAAAGCCAACATCCTGCGCCACCGTCGCTTCGAGGACCTGCGCCACAGCAGCGACCGGATCCGCGAGGCGGCCGACCTGGAGGACGATGCATGGCCGGAACTCGAGCCCCGGCTGATGCCGTGAACACAGCTCCCGCTGCCGGCGTCGACCCCGATGCCTGCTCGCCGTTGTTCCTCGACTGCATCCCGCGCGACTTTGCTCGCGACCACGCGCTGCTCAGCCAGGGCATGGTCGACGGCCACGAGCGTCTCGCGGTCGCGCCGCAGACCGACCCGCTCGCGGTCCACAATGTCGGCGTGCGGCTGCGCCGGCCGGTGGTCGCCGCCCCGGCCGATGCCGAAACCCTCCACCGGGCGATCGACCAGTCCTACGAGCGCCATCGGCGCGATCGCGAAGCGGCCGGCCCGGTCGCCGCCGACGCCGTCTCCGTCGAACCTGAGGACGGCGCCGACCTCGATCAGCTGCTCGCCCGGGCCGAGCGCGACCTGCTGAGCACCACCGGCAAGGCGCCGGTGGTCAAGCTGGTCGATCGCCTGTTGTTCCGCGCGGTCCAGCTCGGTGCCTCCGACCTCCACGTCCAGCCGCTGGCCGACCACGTGGTCATCCGCCATCGGCTCGACGGCGTCCTCGACGACGGCATCATCGTGCCGGCGCACCTGCAGCGTCCGTTGGTCAGCCGGATCAAGGTCATGGGCCGGATGGATGTCGCCGAGCGCCTGGTGCCGCAGGACGGCCGGGCGACGGTGACCATCGGCGACCGCGCGGTCGACCTGCGCATCAGCTCGTTGCCCACCGCCCACGGCGAGCGCATCGTCATCCGCCTGCTCGATAGCGAGAATCAGCTCTGCGAGTTCGCCCGTCTCGGCATGCCGGCCGGGATCGCCACGCCCTTCCTCGCCGCGGCGCGACGCTCCAACGGCATCATCCTCGTCACCGGTCCCACCGGCTCGGGCAAGACCACCACCCTCTATGCCACTTTGCGTGAGCTCGATACCCGCGAGCGCAACATCATGACCATCGAGGACCCGATCGAGTACGAACTGCACAGTCTCGGTCTGCCGATCAGCCAGAGCCAGGTCAACGACAAGAAGGGGGTCAACTTCGCCACCGGCCTGCGCCACATCCTGCGCCAGGACCCCGACATCATCATGGTTGGCGAGATCCGCGATACCGAGACCGCGCGCATCGCGATCCAGTCGGCGCTCACCGGCCACCTGGTATTTTCCACCCTGCACACCAACGATGCGGTCAGCGCCGTTACCCGGCTGATCGATCTCGGCCTGGAGCCCTACCTCGTCTCCGCCTCGCTCTCGGTGGTCATGGCCCAACGGCTGGTACGCACCATCTGCCCCGACTGCCACGGCCGCAGCCTGGAGACCGGCGCCGCCTGCGACACCTGCAACGGCACCGGCCACCGCGGTCGCACCGGCGTGTTCGAACTGCTCGCCCTCGACGAGCAGCTCCGCGGCCTGGTCGCTCGCGGCGCCGACGAGGACGAGCTGCGCCTCGCCGCGCGCCGCGCCGGCATGCAGACCCTGGCCCAGGCCGGCGCCGAGCTCATCGCCGCCGGCAGCGTGACCCGGACCGAGGTCGAACGGGTGGTCCATGGCTGAGGTCGCGGCCAGGGACCAGCGCCTGTTCGCCTATCGCGCCGTCGAGCTCGCCACCGGGCGCACGCGCCAGGGCGAGCAGATGGGCGAAGACGCCTACGCCGTGCGCGCCGCGCTGCGCCGGGTCGGGCTGCAGGTCGAGGCGGTGCGGCCGGACGGTGCGAACTGAGCCGCCACCCGCCCGCGTCCCGTCGAGGACGGGTCAGTTCCCGGTCGACGCGAGATAGTCGATGACGTACGTCCG